>JAZUGG010000028.1:0-2818 GCA_045641105.1 Ruminococcus sp.
TATCCTTTGGCTGCTAAAAGACTTAATGAAGTAGGCTGGAAGATAGAAAATGCATTTAATGCAGCAGCGGGAATTACATATTACGGACAAAAGCCGGATATGCCGCAGGATGACGTGACTACAATGGAGTGGTATGCTGAATTCGGCTTCAAAAACGGCAAGGGCAACTGTTATGTAATGGCTGCAATGTTCTGCGAAATGGCTAAGACACTTGGTTATGAAGCACATATGATTTCAGGAAAAGTTCCACTCAGAAGCGGCGGATATGGTCCTCATTCATGGGTTGAGCTTACCGTGGAAGGCAAAGTTTACGTCTGTGATCCTGATTTTGCCAATGAAACTAATCGAAATGGCTTTATGATTGAATATGGTCAGTCAGGTACCTGGAAATATACAATAGAAAAAAGAATGAGTTAAAAAGATAGGAGAAAATAAATATGAAATATAAAGTATTATTTACAACAGCACTTATCGCAGTTACTTTATCAGGCTGCGGAAAGAAGGAGGCTTCAAAAAAAGAAATAGAAACTTCATCTGTTGAAACCTCAGCAATTACACAAGTAACTGAGCCTACTACCGAGAATTCTCTGTCAGCAACCAAAATTGTAGGTACAGAAGCAGAGGGTTCAAATATATTTAAAACAGAGATTATCAATAATTCAGGAAAAGAAATTAAGGGAATATCTATAAAATCTGCAAATGAAGAAGAATATCCCGCTAATATGCTGAAAAGCGGTGAAACTATAAAGGGCGATGAATCATTTACTCTTTATTATGATGCATCTTCTGCACCGAATCTTTCTATAAAAGAGGGTGCAGATAAAGCAAAGCCTACTAAAATTTTCTATATGCAGCTTGAATTTGCAGACGGCACAACATCTGTTCTTCACGAATTTCCATTCGGCGATTGTGATACCTGCGTATTCAGCCTTGAAGAAGGACAGTTTTATTTAATTTATCACTCTTATACACAGGGTAAGGACGTAAATACAAAGGATTTTGAATCAGGTTACGTTGAAAAGACATATAAAACAGTTGATGAGGTTCAGCAGACAGAAATTCAGCCTAAGGAAACTCAGACAGCAACTCAGAAGCCTCAGCAGAACAATGAAACTCCGACAGAAAAGCCACAGCAGTCAACAGAAGCACCAAAGCCGGTAACTGCTGCACCAACTGAAAAGCCAACTGAAGCTCCTACTGATAAGCCTACGGAAGCTCCGACAGAAGCCCCTACTGAAGCAGACCCTAACAATGGCTGCGGCGGTGACTTCCTGTTTAACTGACAACTCTGCGGAGGTCAAATATGATAAAGTATCTCAGCCGATTGAAAGCAGTTTCATGTATAGCGATTGTTTTTCTGCATACATTTTATTCCGTTGCAGGTTATGCAGGCACTTTAACAGAAAAAAGTGCAGCATATTCCTTCAGAAATTTGATGATGTGGGCTGTACCGTGTTTTGTGATGTGTTCAGGCGCATTGCTTCTTGATGAAAAAAGAAAAGTTACAATGAAAAAGCTTTTCGGTACATATATTTGCAGAATGCTTATAACACTTATAGTTTTTTCATTGCTTTTTTCTCTTTTTGATTTTGCATTAGTACAGAAAAATATGAGTATTAACTTTATTACAGACGCATTCAAAAATATACTGTATGGCACAGGCTGGAAACATATGTGGTATATATATCTTATGATAGCAATATATCTTCTTTTGCCGATTTACCGTCTTGTTTCAAAATCAGCATCTGAAAATGAAATAAAATATATGCTTGCGGTTTATGGATTTATGATTTCAGTTTTGCCGTTGATTGAAAATCTGCTTGGAAAATCAATAGCGTTTTATATATGCGTTTATACGATATATCCTTTTTATTTGTTCCTCGGATATGCGATTCATAACGGAATAATAAAGCTGAATAAGCACTTTGCCGCATTTTTGACGATTATATTTGCTGTTTTAACTGTGATTCTTACTTTTTATGGTTGTAAGCATTATAAAAGCTTTCTCGGCGGTCAGCTTTATAATTATTCTTTTCCGACAATAGTTATTGGTTCAATCGGAATATATTCATTGTTTAAATCAGGAGAAAAAGTTGAGCTTGGAGTTATTGACAAGTTTTTTGCACAGATTGAAAAATGCTCATTTGGTATTTATCTGATACATATGGCAATTCTGAAGTATATTTTTGTTGTTATGAAATTCAACCCGATAGAAAAAGGCGGACTGTTTATGACTGCACTTATATCTGTTGTTATATTTATCATATCATTTGTAATTGCATGGATTTTAAAGAAAATTCCGTATGTAAAGAAAATAGTATAAAGAGAAAAGGTGGATGAAAAAATGTAAGCAACAAGAGAAGAAGAAAGAGGACAATATGAAATGATCTGTGTAGAGGACTTAGTACCGAAAGATCATATACTGAGAAAAATAGATTCAGCGATAGATTTTACCCACATATATGACCTTGTTGGAGATATGTATTGTCCGGACAACGGAAGACCGAGTACAGATCCTGTAGTACTATTCAAAATGGTATTGATACAGCATTTGTTTGGGATACCATCACTGAGAAAAACAGCAGAAGAAGTGAGAGCAAACATATATTACCGCTGGTTTTTAGGATATCTTCTGAATGAGCAGACACCACATTTTTCAACACTGAGCTATAATTTCAAAAACAGATATACACCGGAAGTAGTAGAAGCGATATTTTACTGGATTCTGGAAGAAATCAATAATGCAGGTTATCTGTCACCTGAAGTAGTATTTGTAGACGGAACACACATCAAAGCAAATGCAAATACAAATAAAATC
>JAZUGG010000029.1:0-6785 GCA_045641105.1 Ruminococcus sp.
GCACTATTTATATAGGGCATCTCTAATAACCCGTTTTGAGTAAGAAAAAGCAGATAGGTACAGTAGATGCAAGAAAAGCCATCGAAGGCGTGCTTTCGCACTACGAGAGGGCTTGACGCAGCAGATGCTGTGCATAGCTGCTTTTTCTCAGAAGGGGTTTTTAGAGGTGCCCTATAATTACATACAGGTGAGGAAAATGAAAAGATTCAGTGAATTATATCTGAAAAAAATGCATATAGGCAATATTACGCTGGATTCCAATGTTTTAATGGCACCGCTGGCAGGATATACAAGTTATCCGTTCAGAGTGATGTGCAGAAAACTTGGGGCAGGATTATGTTTTACTGAAATGGTAAGTGCAAACGGATTAAAATATAATGACAGAGCCACTGCACGGCTTTTATATACTGACAAATCCGAAACTATAAAGGCAGTACAGCTTCTCGGTTCGGTTCCGTCAGCTTTTGAATATTCCTCAAGAGGAGCGTATACATCAGCCTATGACATAATAGATATCAACATGGGATGTCCTGTTCCTAATGTCGTAAAAAGCGGCGAAGGCTGTGCATTGACAAGAAATCTCCCGTTAGCTTCAAAAATCATAGAAGCGTGTAAAAGAAGCGGAAAAACTGTAACAGTTAAATTCAGACCAGGCATGAATCCGGAACAGATTGTAGTATCGGAATTTGCAAAAATGTGTGAGGATTCTGGAGCAGATATGATAACCGTTCACGGACGCACAAGAAATATGATGTATGACGGAGAACCTCTGTATGAACTGATTGCCCAAGCAAAAAATGCTGTAAATATACCAGTCATTGCAAACGGCGGTATCTGTTCGGAAGAAGATGCAGTCAGAATGATGGAAAATACGGGAGCAGACGGTATCATGATCGCCAGGTACGGTCTGGAAAATCCGCTTATCTTCGCAGAACTTACAGGTAAAAAGACAAACGAAACTAAGCTGTCACTTATTATGGAACAGCTTGAAATTGCGCAGAAATGCTATGATGAACAGGACACTATGGAATATATCAAAAAAATAGCATCATACTTCATGAAAAAACTGCCCGGAACAAAATCACTTAGGCAGGAAATGTATAAATGCGGCAATATACAGGAAATACGCAGTATACTTGCACAGATTTTCATGGAAACGGAGAAATAAATGATGAATGAAGATTTTATAATAGAGAACGGAGTCCTCATTCGATATACAGGTGGGGCACACAGCATAGCAGTTCCGAATGGCGTCAGGATAATCGGCAAAGAAGTTTTTAAGGGAATGTCGTGGATAACTGACGTTTCTCTGCCAGAAGGAATTGTTGAAATAGATGATAATGCATTCAAGGGATGCAGACAGCTTGGGAAAATAAATTTCCCTGATGGCCTTGAAAGAATCGGAGATTTTTCCTTTCACAGATGTCATTCGCTTACTTCTGTTATTCTGCCTGATTCAGTCATATCTTTAGGACGTGGTGCATTTCTTTACTGTGACAGTTTACAGAAGTTCAAAGGCAATGGAGTAAAAAAAATACAGGGGCAGTCGTTTACAAATGACACACAGCTTTCATCATTATCTTTCAGCAGTGAAATAGACTGCTCCAATTTCAGGGATGACATTTTTGCAGGCTGTATTCATATAAATGAGATATTATTGTCTGACGGATATCGTTTTCATGCTGATAATCTGATGTCTGTATTTTGTTCGGAAACTGAAGTGCATCCGGTAGTACGTGCAGTTGCGGAGGCACTTTATCAGTCAATGGAGATCAGAAACGGCGTTATGTACAAGCTTCATGTCAATCTGAAATCATTTAAAATACCTGAAGGGGTAAGGTGCATTGAGAAAAGCTGTTTCTTTGATAAAAGAGGCGTAGTATCTGTATCATTTCCAATGAGTCTTGAACGTATCAAAGCAAATGCCTTCGGAAACTGTATAAGTCTGGAGCAGATTACTTTTGCAAAAGATGATATAACAATAGATGATGATGCTTTCAGAGGATGCAGCGGTCTGAAAAAAATTGTTGTCGGAGAACATGTTTTCACGCTCGGCGGCATTTGTTACGGCGAGGAGGTGCCTTATATTGTGCGCCGTATCAACGATCAGGCAATGAGTTGTTTTTACATCAGCGGAAAAGTGCTGATGTCGTATACAGGCAATGAAAGTCGTGTGAATGTTCCTGATGGGATCGAAGTCATCGGTGAAAGCTGTTTTGAGGGAAATGACAGGATAAATCGTGTGATTATGAGCAATACTGTCCGTGAGATACATGAAAATGCATTCAGAAACTGTATATGTATGCAGTCTGTGGTCATGTCGGAAAATTTGCGGACTATTTGCAGAAATGCATTTGAAAACTGTAAAAAACTTATCCGATTCAATATTCCTGACAAACTTGAAAATATCGGATTTGCCGCATTTCGTGGATGCAAATCACTTGAACTGACACAGTTTGAAACAGGTACGCCTGCGGCTGTACATCATGATGAACGCAGTTACGAAAAAGATGATATTGAGCCATACAGCTTTTGCGGAGATGAAAATATAACGGAACTGTATTTGGATAAACCTATTGTGATAGGGAAATATGCCTTTTCAGGCTGTCCGAATCTAAGGTCAGTTGTCATTGACAATTCTGAATGTATCATTGAAAAATTTGCTTTTGAGAAATGCGGTTCGCTTCGTGAAATCAGAATCAATGCAGGAAAAATGGAGAAAGGTGCATTTTCTTTCTGCCGTGATCTTGAAAAAGCAGAGATAAATAGTATATCGTTATTGGAAGATGAAGTGTTTGCGGGATGTTCTTCGCTCAGAGAAGTTAAGATATCAGATGAACTTTCGGAAATCGGCAGAAGATGTTTTGACGAATGTACTTCGTTAACAGGTTTTGATTTTTCATCAGTAAGAAAAATTGGTGAAAGGGCTTTTGAAAGATGTGACAGTCTGACGGAAGTGAAGCTTTCAAAGGCTGATGTGGGATATCATGCATTTGCAGATTGTTCAGCATTACGCAAAATAATTATGGATTCGGATACAAAACTGCAAAGCGGTGCATTTTGGGGTTGTACATTTGCAGATACTATAGTGTATGAGGGTATTGGCTATTCATTTTCCGGATTTTCACAAAGCAGAAATATAGCTGAAAACCAGTTTCCCGTTGCTGTTCAGGAAATCATTGGAAGTATTTATTCCTGTTTTGAAGTGAACAGAGAGTTGGCTATTGTAAAATATAAAGGTGATGCAGTCAGAGTACGTATTCCTGATGATATCGTTTCTGCCGAAGATGAAGCCTTTCGTGACCATCTTAGACTGACAGATATTGATATTCCAAAAAGTTTCGGATACAGCGGAAAACTTACTTTTTCAGGAACAGGCTGGATTGAAAAACGCCGCAGAGAAGTGCAGTATAATATTGTAAACGGTTTGCTTATAGATGCGGCAAAATGTGGTGAAACAGCCGAAATACCTGAGAATACTGAAAGAATTTGCAGCTGGGCTTTTGCAGGCAATACGGAACTGAAAGAACTGACACTGAGAAATGACAGAATTATTGTGGATGTTTTTGCATTCAGAAACTGCATCAATTTGAAATGCATTCATTTTTCAGACGGCAAAACGTATACTCTTGAATCTTACAGTGATATTTCAGATAAAGAATATCCTGAACTTGTAAGGCAAATTTTTTCCGAGTGTCTCAACTGTTTCAAGCTGAATGCAGACGGAGTTCTTGAAGAAAGCACAGGCAATATAAAGAATCTTGTCTTTCCGAAAGGAATAAAAGCAATTGCCTCTCAGGTATATATGGACTGCCTTCTTCTTGAAAGCATCGTTATGTCGCATGATACTGCAAGTGTCGGAAAATCGGCATTCCAAAGCAGCAAATGGCTGAAAAGCATCAAAAATGCAGACGGTATCGAAAGAATTGAGGCACAGGCTTTCAGCGGATGCAAAAGTCTTGAATCGATAGATATTTCCGATAATCTTGAATTTCTGGGACGGAGAGCTTTTGAACACTGCTGTTCACTGAAAGAGATACATATTTCTGATAAGATATCGGTTATTCCTGAACGTGCTTTTTTCAGATGCAAAAGTCTTAGAAAAGTTGTTATTCCGTCATCTGTCAGAAAAATCGAATCTCAGGCATTTGCGTTCTGCAGTGAACTCAGTGAGGTAATATTCTGCAATGCTGATGATATCGAGATAGCCGATGATGCATTTGCGTGGTGTGATAAACTATGAGATACAGAAAACTTGGTAAAACAGGGCTGAACGTATCTGAGATAGGTTTCGGAACAATACCTGTATTAAGCGGAAATGTGCCTGTACTTCCTGAATATTACAGTCCCGATCTTAATGAAGCAGTCGAAATAATGATGCATGCCTACAGAATGGGATGCAATTTTTATGACACGGCTATTCCCGAAGAATACGGAGATGCAGAATATAAACTTGGCGTTTTTGCGGAAAAAGCAGGAAGAAATAATATAGTTATCGCAGATAAAGCACGATTTTTTGACGGAAATGATATGTTCCGTGAAGTAATGCGTTCTGCCGAAAATCTTGGGACAGATCCTGATATATATTTTGTTCATCAGGTAGATGAAAAAAATCAGGATGAAACATTCAGTAAATACGGAGCACTTGATGCACTTTGTGACCTGAAAAAGGCAGGTATCATCAAATATACAGGGATTGCAACTCATTATTACAGTGTGGCAGAGCGAGCTGCCGCTGACAGCAGAGTTGATGTCATACAGACAAGCGCCAATATTCTGGAAAGAGGAATCATTGACCGTATTTCGGAAAATAATGCATTTCATGATAAAGGTATTATTCTCAATAAAGTATATGCTGCAGGCTGCCTTCTGAATGTATTTCAGCCATCGGAACTTATCGGAGGTATACTTGATTTTCCATTTTCGTGTGCATTGATCGGCATAGGCACAAAAGAACAGGCTGATGCGGCAATGAAAGAAGAATATGCTCCGATTCCATTTTCATTTGAAAAAGTAACGGACAGATTGTCTGAAAAATATTTGCCGATAAAGTGTACGAGATGTCAGAAATGTGTATGTCCGCATGGCTATGAAGTGCATATTATTCTGAGACAGTATAATTTTTATCATCTTGGAAAAGCATACTGGGCAATGAATAAAATAAGAATGAATATCAGAGAATTTTATGAAAGCTGCCGCAGATGTACAGACCGACGATGCATGAAGGACTGTCCGCAGAAACTGAATATTCCTGAACTTATAGAAATGATCCATGAGATGTCAAAATATAAAACTGCTGTTTGGAGAGAAAAATGACTGATATAGAAATTGCCAGAACTAAGCTTGAAGGACACTCGATTTGTCTGTGCAGAAACGGAGAATATTTTAATGATGACGGCAGAGGCATTACAACTATGATGAGATTTATTGCAGAAGGCAGGGATATGAAAGGATATTCCGCTGCTGACAAAATAGTCGGCAAAGCGGCAGCAATTCTTTTTATCAAAGCCGGAATAGTTAGTGTTCACGGCAGTACTATGTCTGAAAGCGGAAAAAATTTTCTTGAATCACATAATATACACTGTACATATGACGTTCTTACCGAAAAAATCATAAACAGAAGCGGCACGGATATTTGTCCTATGGAAAAAGCTGTTGCCGATACTGATGATATTGATACAGGATACATTTTGCTTGTAAATGCATTGAGAAATATGAAAAACTAAGGGCACCTCTAAAAAACCCTTCTGAGAAAAAGCAGCTATGCACAGCATCTGCTGCGTCAAGCCCTCTCGTAGTGCGAAAGCACGCCTTCGATGGCTTTTCCTGCATCTACTGTAGCTATCTGCTTTTTCTTACTCAAAACGGGTTTTTAGAGGTGCCCTATAATTTATTTCAGGATTGGAGTAATATGTTATGCGTAAACAAGAAGAAATCACAGAATTGTTAAAAACACCGGCAGCAAAACGGTCAGAATTTCTTTTCTTCCTTGGAGTTCCTATGATGTTTATTGCCGCTTTAGGTACAAAGCATATTCTGTTTACAATTCTTGCAGTTATATATGTAGCTGCCCTTTTTATTAACGGAATTATTGTTCTTCCGATCGTATTAAAAATTCTCAAAAATAAAGCAAAATGATTAAGAAAGTGCCCTTAGAATACAATTTTATGACGTATAAAGCCGCAGGACGTGATTGGTGCGGTGTTGCCTTAATATTTATTGGTATCCGTCAAATACAGACAGTTTCTTATTTAAATTCAAATCCGCTGATTTTCCAGCTTTCGCCGTTCTTCCGGAAATATACATATCCCATTCCGAACATCTGGTTTGCTTCTTTATATGTTACAGTAAATGTATCGCCTGTAATATCAGTAAAGATCATATCATCAGTATTGCATGAAAAGCTGTAGAAAGCTATGCCGACATTTGTATTCATATAAAGGCTGCCGTTTTCATCTCTGAAGTGGCGGTCAAAGCCAAGCATATAATGATTGTATTCACTCTCAGGCAGTGTATTCTTCATGTAATTCTTAACATCATCTGTATTTGAAAAATTCAACGGATTATCTGCGGAAACTTTTGAAAAAATAATGTTTTCGCCGTCGATATCAGCCGTTATTGAGTCTGATTCATCACAATCAATGCCCTTTCCGCCGAACATTGCCAATACATTATCCAGTGCATCTATCTCGTTTACGGCATACTGCTCCATTTCGTAAGTCGGCTCATGACCGCCTTTATTTGCAGGATCATCTGCACTGTGTTCAGTTGTTGTTTCAGTCTGT
>JAZUGG010000030.1:0-22643 GCA_045641105.1 Ruminococcus sp.
TTACTTCTACAATCATCAGCGTATTCAACTTAAAACAAAACTGACTCCGCTTGAATTGCGAAGTCAGTTCGTTGCTTGAAATTTTATATTTATACCTTAGGGTGCTTTTTTGTGCTGTTCGCACAGTATGGGGCAGTTCAATTGCCGCCCATACTGAATATAGGGAATGCTGTTCCCGTGACAAGTGCTGATGCTCGTTCAGCCTATTATTCCTCAGGCATTTTGATTTCGCCGATTATCGGGAGAGGATCAATGCCCTGTTTTGTGTAATAGTCGGAAAGTGCAGAACGTACAGCCTGTTCAGCAAGTACAGAACAGTGTATCTTAACAGCCGGAAGTCCGTCAAGAGCCTCAACAACTGCATCATTTGTCAGTTTGAGTGCATCGTCAATAGACTTGCCCTTGATAAGCTCGGTAGCCATTGATGAAGTTGCAACAGCCGCACCGCAGCCGAATGTCTTGAACTTGGCATCTGTGATAATGCCGTTGTCGATCTTGAGATACATCTTCATGATATCGCCGCACTTAGCGTTTCCGATCTCACCTACACCGTCGGCATCTTCAATTTCACCGACATTTCTTGGATTTGAAAAATGGTCAAGAACCTTTTCACTGTTCATCATAATTTTATTTCTCCTTTATATCTTTTTTATCAGATCATTAACTTTAATGCGTCTGTAATCCTGTTTGCCGATATCTTTCAGCACAAATTCAGCATTTGCACCCTCGGAAACCCTCATGGTGCTGTTTTTGCCGAACTGGTTGATATGTGCTATTTCGGTGCTGAAAATTATCTCATTATTGCGGATTATCTTCACGCCGTCACCAACGCTGAAAATGCCGCCTGTGACCGAGCCTGAAACAACAGTGCCCTTATTCATGGCAAAATCGATATCGTCAATAACAAATTCGGAAGAAGTGCCGTCTGCAACTGCGGATTCAGCCATGTAGACATTCTGCTCATAGTCACGCAGTTCCTTTTCATCATCGGTCATAAGATCATCATTATTCTTTTCGCCGAAAAGTTTATCTAAAATACCCATTATTCGTATTTTTCACCTTTCATCATCTTCTCCCAGACAGGAGACATTGAACGGAGTTTTGCAACGACCTGCGGAACGACTTCAAGGATATAGTCGATATCCTCATCTGTAACGTCCTCCTCGATGGACAGACGGAGAGAACCGTGAGCGATTTCGTGTTTCAGACCGATTGAAAGCAGAACGTGTGAAGGATCAAGAGAGCCTGATGTGCAGGCTGAACCTGATGAAGCGCAGATGCCGTTGAGGTCAAGCATGAGAAGGAGAGATTCGCCCTCGATGCCCTCGAACGAGATGTTGAGATTGCCGGGGAGACGCTTGTCTCTGTCGCCGTTGAGCCTTGTGTATGGAAGCTGGAGCAGACCGTCGATAAGGCGGTTTCTTCTTGGAGTGATTATTGCGGCTTTTTCTGCAATATTCTTTGATGCGTTTTCGATAGCCACGCCGAGACCTACGATTGCAGGAACATTTTCCGTACCTGCACGCTTTGTTCTTTCCTGACCGCCGCCGTGAATGAGATTCGGGAGAGTGATACCTTTTCTTATATAGAGTACGCCGATACCCTTCTGAGCGTGTATCTTATGACCTGAAAGTGAGAGCATATCAATGCCCTGAGCGTGAACGTCAATTTCAACATGACCAACAGCCTGAACTGCATCTGTATGGAAAAGCACCTTCTTTTCATTGCATATAGCGGCAATTTCGCTTATTGGCTGGATAGTGCCTATCTCGTTGTTTGCGTACATGATAGTAACGAGGGCTGTATCATCACGGATAGCCTTTCTTACATCCTCAGGATCAATAAGTCCCTTGTCATTTACAGGGATATAGGTTATCTCAAAGCCGTGTTTTTCAAGGTATTCGCAGGTATGGAGAACCGCATGATGCTCGAAAACGGAAGTGATGATGTGCTTTTTGCCACGCTTTTCCATTAATTCGGCAGTACCCTTGATAGCCCAGTTGTCAGCCTCTGAACCACAGCTTGTGAAGAAAATTTCACGGGGTTCAGCGCCGAGAGCCTTAGCGACTTTTTCTCTTGCCTCCTCAACATCTTTCTGAGCGTCACGGCCGAGCTTGTAGATGCTTGAAGCATTGCCGTATGCTGTTCTGAAATGTGGGAGCATAGCGTTGAGAACTTCTTCTGAAACCGCAGTAGTTGCGGCATTATCTGCATAAATGAATCTTTTTTCCATGACGGAAACCTCCACAGTTATTTCGACAATATAAGCCGAACATTGTAGGGGAGCACGCCCTCGTGCTCCCTTGCCTGTTGTTTATGTGTGCCAATGGGATGCCGAGGGCGGCATCTCCTACAAAGATGAAATTATAATCAGTGCTCTATTGTCAAATTATTTTATAATGAATATATATCACGCTGCTGAACGGCAAGGCTGTCACAGCGTTCGTTTTCGGGATGACCTGCATGACCTTTTACCCAGTTGAATGTTACGTCATGCTTTTCAAGGAGGGGGAGCAGTTTCTCCCACAAGTCAACATTCAGGGCAGGCTTTTTGTCTGATTTTATCCAGCCTTTTTTCTTCCAGCCGTATACCCATCCTTTGGTTATGCTGTCTACCACATATTTGCTGTCAGTGGTAAGAATGACCTTACACGGCTCTTTGAGCGCAGAAAGTCCGGTAATAACGCCCATAAGCTCCATTCGGTTATTGGTTGTGCTTTTTTCGCCGCCTGAAAGCTCCTTTTCCTTGTCGCCGTAGCGGAGAACAACGCCATAGCCTCCCGGGCCGGGATTGCCGCTGCACGCACCGTCTGTAAATATTTCGACTGTTTTGATGATACTCACCCCTGAATATTTTTTTCCGAATTATATTTTACCTCAAAAGCAATGCAAGTATGACATTTGTTAACCATAGTAAACCAAATTTTTGGCTGATGCACCTAATGAAAGCATATTAAGCTGAAAATTCATATGCATATTTACATGATTCATTCTGCTCATGTCCTGACAGCAGTACTTTTACAGAAATTTTGTGCTTATTATTGCTCCACCAACTAAATCTTGAATTTTTCTGCTTGTTCTGAAGCAGCGTGTCAAAAAACTTATTTGGGGACGTCGAGGACGCCGTCCCCTACAAATGCATTAACGAAGAATAGCTGAATTGTAGGGGCTGGCATCCTCGACAGCCCTTGCTTAACGAAATAAATTTGACTTTTTCAACAGACTGAAATACGTCAGTATTACTTCGGCTTTCTTCCTTGACTTTCTCCTTCATTACTTCGCATAAAATATTCAAGACTTGAAAAGTTTGTATTCGTGTTCCTTGACAAGAAAAATTCAGGCGGCGTGAAACGATAATACGCCTTGAAAAGGGACTGTATAACCCGTCGCTGAAACTTGCAATGGACATTGCGAAAGTGTTCGGCATAACTGTCGAGGAACTTTTTTACTACGAAGATTAAAGGCAATGCCTCACGCTTATGGTGGGACATTGCCTTTTTGATTAGTGTTTTTAGTATTTCAGCAATAGTAATTTCGTCGGTCAAGCCGAGGCAGACAAATCAAAAACATCCGTAAATCATCGCAGGCTTGATTTACTGCTTTTTAGGGAGGCTCTGCCTCCCCCATACCCCCTCTGCTGGGGAGCGAGCTGCTCCCCAGACCCCCGCAGTGCTGCCTTCGGCATTTGTTTTTTATTTTACAAGCATCTCTTTCATGATGCACAGATCAAATACTGAAAGTATACCGTCTCCGTCGAGGTCTCCCTGAATCCAGTCGGCAAGTACGGTTTTGCCGTCAATAAGCCATTTTTGCAGACATACCGCATCTGCAATGCTGAACTTACCGTCGCTGTTGACATCACCCGGAACTCCTGAAAGATAAACTCTGCAAATATCGGCAGTCCGTGAAATTCCGCTTTCTGACGTTATTTTCACGCTGTATTCTCCGTCAGTATCAGCATTTGCAGGCGGTATCACATATGACTGCGAAACGGCATTTTCAATGGGTTTGCCGTCATGAAGCCACTGATATTCAGGATTTTTTGCATTGCTCTCAACTTTCAGTTCAAATGTCTCGCCGCTTTTCAGATACAGCGCACGTTCAGCCGTATAGACATGAAAAGTGCCGTCAAGAGTTACCTCGCCCGACTTGATGCTTCCGCATGAGGGCCAGTTTTCAATGCTCATATCCTGCAAAAATACACGCACATATTCGAGCTTCGTGCCCTGCTGCAGTCCCATCATCTCGCCGAGAGGTATACGGAATTCTGCCGAATCATCGGTATATTTCACCATACTTCCTGCATATGAGCCGTTGTTGAAGTATGCGCCGCCGTTGCTTGCGAAATATAGCCAGTACCATTTTTTCTGGTCGGCATTCTGCACCTGAATGTTGTAAACAGGGGAGACAGCTGTATTTTTTATGCTGAATGACACATAGAAAAAGTCCTCGTCATTCCATGTATACAGCTTTGCGCCGTCCTCATTTTCGGCTCTGAAACGTGAATCATCACTCTCGCCGAATTTTGAAATTATACCGTCGGTACAGCACAGACCGTTTATAGTATAAAGCTGACCGTCGGAAACAGCGATGTCATGTGACGCATTGCTTTGGTAAAAGTTTTTATTTTTGGGATTATTTCCTGAAACGATGTTGAATGAACCAAGATAATTTGCGCCAAGAGCATCATTCCATGTGTCGTTATTCGAGAATCTGACAGAGCGCACAGGCAGTTCAGACAGCGTATTGTCGCCGACTGACAGTTTCAGATAGGCATTCCAGCGTTCAGGTTCAAGACCGCCTGGAAGCTGTAATTTCAGGTCACATTCGGCAGTTTCGCAGGAATGCCATTTACGTGAATCGATATCAACTTCCGTGCGGATAAAATTGCCGTCATTTTCAAGTATGACCTCGGCTTTCTGAGGACGTATCGGGTTTGCAAATCCCGTATTTTCCACGGAAAATTTCAGTTCAAGTTCAGAGCCGTCAGTGACATTTTCAGTAAGTCTGCTGTCTCTCAGGCAAAATCTGTAGCCGAGGTGGTCACGCATGAATTTCCACACATTTTCGCCGTAATATGCGCTGTTATCGACATTTTCAACGTCATAAGCCTCACCGAATGTATACTCTTTGTAAAGCGAATAGATATTGCTGTTGATGTAGCTGAGGTGAGTTTTGTACATCTCAGGTATCGCATTTTCTGGCAGATAGGCTTCATGCTGTTTGGTATATTCAAGATTTCCCGAAAATTCGCCTCCGTAATAAGACGTTACAGACTGATGACTAAGCCATTCAGTCTCAATTGCACGGTTATTGTACGTGCCGAGGTCGCTGTGTGAGCCCATGTAGCCGTCATTGTAAAGACCGACACGAGCGGCACGGCTTCCCTCCTCGGAGTACCATTTATCCATTTCGTTAACAGGGATATCCGCCCATTTTGCGAAGATATTTGGTGTTCTGACAGTTACGGGGATATCATCGGGAACAACATCAAGCCACAGGTCAAGGAGTTCAGCCTTAGTCTCGGTGGAACAGTATTTTCCGCCCCACTGTTCGCCGTAACAGCCGACAAGTCCCGATTCTACGTACATCAGGATATCCTTGTAGTCGTCAAGGATATGGCTTTCCCTTATCTGTTCAACGTGCGAAAGCATAAATTCATAGGTCGCAGGTTCAGGATCTGATATTCCAAGCTCATCATATCGGAAACGGACAGCGATAGTACAGCCGTTTTTTCGGGCATTTTCAAAGGTCTGACGCAGGTTTGTGAAGAACATTTCATCAAGCGGATAGTCCGTGCCCGTGCCTTCTATGAGGTTGCCGTCAGCATCTCTTTCACCGTTGATACCCGATGAAAATCCGCCTATATCGATAAACATGAGCACAAGCGCACCTTTCGGATCATGGACAGGCGTATTGTTCGGCTTGCATTTATACCATAATGTTGAGGTATAGCCCATACCCGGATTGAGGATAGTTTCGGTCGATTCTGTGTAGTCGATCCCCGAATCTGCGAGCTTTTGTTCAGCCTGTATGCAAAGCGGACGGATATTGGCGGCGCAGAGTGCGAGAAATGCGGAGGTTATGGCAGAGATAGTTCGTTTCAGCATAAATGTCAGCTCCTTATCAAGTTGTGTTATACGAATTATAGCATACTATTTGCATAAAGTCAACTGATTGCAGAATATTTTGTGCATTGTGCATATGATAATAAAAAGGACAGCCGTTAAAAGCTGCCCTTAATATGTTTATTCTTTGTCGATAATGCTCTCGTATGCTTCGTCCTCGTCTTGCTGTTCAGCTTTTTTCTTAGCCTTTTTAGCGGCACTGTCGGGAGACTTTTTGCCTCGTGCCATGAGAACTACTGCAAACACGACTGCGGCGAGGATAAGACCGACGGCGATAACGATAAATGCCATTTTTTTAAGTGAACGGTCAACGACAGTAAATGCGATATCGTTTTTCTTAGCATATTTCTGACCGGCACTGCCTGAAAATACGCTCATTTCAAAGCCGCTGAGTTTTGTACGCTCATCGCCGTTTGCGGTAATGCCGAAAGCCTGATTTCCAATCTCCTTAACGGTTTTCGGAACGCTTATTCTTGTGAGCTTGTCACAGGCGAGGAATGCACCTTCTCCGACAGAGGTTATGCCTTCGGGAAGAATTGCTTTTTCAAGAGTTGCACAGCATGAGAATGCAAGGTCGCCTATGCTTGTCAGGGTTGACGGGAGTGAGATGGATTTCAGGCTGAAATCGTTGAAAAATGCGGCATTTCCGATAACTGACAGTCCCTGAGAAAAGTCTATGTTGTAGAGATTTGAGCAATAGCTGAAACCGTCATTCTCAATAACTGAAAGCGATTCGGGAAGGAACAGATTCACTATTCCCATACAGCCTGAGAATGCGCCGCCTCTTATGGTATTGACCGTATCAGGGATATACAGGTCGCCGCTGATATCGGATAGTCCACGGTAAATCGAGGTCTTAGCCTTGTTCATGAGCATACCGTCCTCAACAATGAATGAGGAATTTCCCGAAGTATCGATATCCTTTATGGAGTACCATTCCTGCATTGCGTAGTTTCCTATGCTTTCGAGACTTGCAGGAAGCTTGAATTCTTCAAGTGTTGCACATTCATAAAAGGCACATTCTCCGATAGAAGTCAAAGTATCGGGAAGCTTTATGTCAGTAAGTTTTTCGCACATACTGAATGCATAGTTCGGTATCTCGGTAATGGTTTTCGGGATATCTATGCTTTCAAGCGAAGAACAGCCCATGAAAGCGTGTTCGCCCATGTGCTCAAGATATTTCGGAAGTTTGATGCTTTTCAGTGCGGTGCAGTTGAAAAAGGCATTATTTCCGATAGACCTTATTGAATCAGGAAGTTCAAGAGATGTGATAGCCGAGCAGTTGGCAAATGCACCGTCTCCGATAGCGGTTATGGCAACGCCGTTTCGTGCGGAAGGTATTGACTTTACGATAACAGCATCGCATGATACGATAGTATACGAGCCGTCAACAACTTCATATGTGAATGCGCCGTCATAGAGTTCGTTGTCAGGTGACGGCAGGTCATCTGCAAATGCAGGCACGGCTGTAATTACGGATAATGCGGAAAGTGCAGCCATAGCACCTGAAATAAGCTTTCCAAAAGATAAATTCATGTTATTTTTTCTCCTCATCAGTTTTTTCAGCGGCTTCTTTTTCAGCCTTTCTCTTTTTTGCGGCATCAGCCTTTGCTTTTTCTTCTTTCTTTTTCTTATGCTTTTTGACAGCGGCTGAGATGATGAGCGAGAGAATGAGAACAAATATCAGAGCGCCGCAGACTATGAGGAAAATTACCGAAACATTGTGACCAAAAAGTTCGATAGTACCGCTTACAACAGTAAGTCCGAAATCCTCGGCATACATATAAGGAATGCTGTCTTTTTCGGCATAGACCTTGAAGCCTTCAACAGCCATATCAGTGGATTCGCCGTTTTCGGTATCTGCATTGTCGTTATGGCAGAAACCGAATGAATATTCAGCAATATTCTCAATTTTATCATAGAAACGCAGACTTTTGAGATTATGGCAGTTATAGAATGCATCTGAACAAAGCGTAGTAAGCTCTTTTGACATTTTTACTCTGGTCAGGCTGTCACAGCCCTCGAAAGCGTATTCGCTGATATATTTTACATTGGAAAGGTCAACGGTTTCAAGGAAATTTGCATATCCGAAAGCCGACTGTTCGATAATTTCGACTTCCGACGGTATTTTGAATTCCTTATTGCTTTTTGAGGCAGGGTAGGCTATGAGCGATTTCATATCCTTGCTGTAAAGAACACCGTCAACAGAGGCAAAGTTTCCGTCACCCTCGCCGGCGATATTTATCTCCGTGAGAGAATTGCAGGTAAGGAACGGTTCATCTTCGCTGAAAGTTTTACATTTGCCTGAAAGAGTAATGGAACGGAGTTTCGGGCAGTTTTCAAAAAGTTCTTTTCCGAGATCCACAGCACCGCCGAGGTCTAATTTTTCGAGTGCCTGACAGTTTCCGAATGCATTGTCCTCGATTTTCGTGACACTTTGCGGCAGAGTGAGTTCCGTGAGGAATGAACAGCCATAGAATGTGCCTTCACGGATAAGAGTAACTGTTTCGGGAAGAATTATTTTTTTTGCATAGCAGTTTGAAAATGCGCCCATATATGCTGAGTCAACAGGACAGCCGCCGAGATTTTCGGGAACGGTTACAGTGTCCTCTGTTGACAGGCAGTTTACAACTGCGGCTTTTCCGTCCTGAATGGTATATTCAAAATCGCCCTCGGTAACTGTTTCAAGGCTGAGGAGTTCCTGACGCTTTGCAAAATCCTCATTTGTCATGAAGATGAAGCTGTTCGCATAGTCATAGTCTGAATCGGAGTCTGTGGCATATATGCTTGCGGCAGAACCGTTTTTTCCGACCATGATGAAATCAGGATTTGCGGTTTCCGTGCCGTCGTCAGCGATATCATAGCCGAAAGCGGAATATTCTATACTCTGAACAGAATCAGGTATCACGGCATAGGTAAGACCTGTGTTTGCGAAAGCGGACTGACCTATTTCAAGAAGTCCGAGCGGAAATTCTATTTCTGTAAGTGACGAGCAGTTTGCAAATGCACCGCCGCCGATATTTGTAAGTGTATCAGGCAGTTTCACATCGCTGAGTTTTGTACATCCGATGAAGCAGAAGTCATCAAGCTTTTGCAGTGATGTACCGCTGAAATCGACAGAGGCAAGGTTTTCACAGCTTCCGAAAGCATGATGGCTGACAGTTTCAAGAGATGACGGGAAAACGACGCTTTTCAGTTTAGAGTCGTAAAAAGCCGATGCACCGATAGTTTTTACTTTTTTGTCAATAGTAAAGCTGTCGCCGCTTTTTGCATTCGGATAGCAGACAAGTTCTGTCATATCCTTTGAATAGAGAACGCCGTCAACGGCAGTATAATGGCTGTTTTTTTCGTCAGTGATGACAGCTTTGAGTTTGGTGCAGTATATAAAAGGATTTGAAGCAGAGATGTATTCAATGGTTTCGGGAAGTGTGACAGTTTCAAAAGGAGAACTGTCATAGTCGCTTCCAAGGGCATTTCCACCGAGGTCGGTTACTTTCAGTCCGTCGATCGTATCGGGGATAACGATATCTTTTTCTTTGCTCGTACACGCTTCGATGCAGGCGGTATTGCTGACGGTAACGGAATAGGAGAAGTCACCTGATGTTTTCAGGTCGGCGCTGTCTGTGTCGTCACCAATGGCGTTTACATCTTCATCAACATATATGTTTTCTGAGCCTTCGTGTTTCAGGTCGATGTCGTCATCGGAGGCAAAGGCTGTCACAGCGGCAGAAGATGATATGCACAGAAGCAGACTCATCATGAAAGCCGCAGTTTTTTTAAAGTTTAACATTTGAATTTCCCTCTCATTCAATAGAATAGCATTCAATTATTCCAATTATATCATATTCAGCCGTGTTTTGCAATAATTTTCACAGCATTTTCCACAACTGCGGTATTTACTTTTCATAATCGGTTTTTAGAGGAGCTTTTATGTTGGAATATTGTTTTTGTTCATGTTAGTCGTGCGGAGTGCGCTCACATTTATTGAATCACAGGCGATATGTTAAATATTAACATCAGGCAGTAAATAAACACAGATGAAATTGTGCATATATATGAAAGTTTATAGAACATACAGTATTGTATTGACAAACAATATTATACGGCGTATAATATTGTCATAAAGCAAATATTATTTACTGCGCAGTAAGAATATGCTTTGAACCTATGTTAATGAAAGGGGTTTTGGTATGAGCTTCCCAATAAATGCAAGTCTGCTTGATGCAATGGTGCTTTCGATTGTCCAGAGAAGTGATACATACGGATATGAAATAACCCAGTATCTGCGAAATGCCGTTGATATTTCTGAATCCACGCTCTATCCCGTCCTCAGACGGCTCCAGAAAGGCGATATGCTCGAAACATATGACAAGGAGTTCATGGGACGGAACAGGAGATATTATCATGTAACGCCAAAGGGGTATGAGGCACTTGATGAATACCGTGAGGAATGGCTTTGTCACAGAAGAAAAATTGACAGCATACTTTTAAATGAGGGAGTTGAAAATCATGAATAAACTTGAATATCTTACAAGACTCGGAAACTTCCTCCGGAAATATGGCCTGCCTGAAGAAGATATCAATGATGCACTCACATATTATGAGGAAGTTTTTATGGACGCAGGTTTCGGGAAAGATGCTGAAACTGCGGAAACACTCGGTTCACCTGAAGAACTTGCCGCAGGCATACTCAGAGACAGCGGAATTCAGGTCGGAAGCGTAAATGATGCGCCGTCACCGAATTTCGATCAGCAGTCAGAATATACCAACTGCGGCGCACAGCAGAACAGACCTTACAGCGGTCAGCAGTACAATAATCAGAACACGGGGAAGTCTGATTCAAATACTATACTGAAAATAATAATCGCAATACTGGCATTTCCGCTGTGGTTTCCTCTCCTGACAGTAGTTTTTGCTGTATTCGTTGCAGTTATCTGTCTGATTTTCGCTTTGCTTGTTGCATTTGTCGCAGTTTCGATAAGTCTTGTTTTCGGCGGATTCTCGATAATTGCAGAGATACCGCAGCTTGCTCTTATGCTGCTCGGCGGCGGTTTTGCGGCTTGCAGTATTTCGTTCCTGATATGCAGGGGACTTTTCAGGATAATTGTTCCGCCATTGGTGAAAACGTTCAGAAAATTTGTAAACTGGCTCAGAGGCATTTTTGTAAAAGGGGAAAAAAGTTATGAATGATATGGAAATTAAGGATAAAGAGCCTGTTGCTGTCAAAAGCATAAAAAATTCGACAAAAGTCGCTTTGTGGCTGTTTGTGATAGGTATCATACTGTTTGTGATCGGTGCAATATGGTTCAACATGAAAATTGACAAAATAAGATCAATGAAGGATAAGATAATCAAAAGCAAGTCTATTTCAGAAATGTTTGAAGCTGACAGCGTAAGCAATATCGCAGTTGATCTTTCGGCTACAGACCTGAAAATAGAGAAAAGTGCAGATAAAAAGATCCATGTTGTCGGAGAGAAAGTTCCTGAATCACTTGAAGCAAAAGTTGACGGAAACAAACTTCTGATAACATCAAAAAAGGAAAAAAACTGGTTTGGTTTTTCGGATTTTGTATTCAGCCTTATCTTATGGGACGAGACAAATGAACTCACAGTTCAGCTTCCTGAAAAGGAATATGACATCTGCGAGATAAAGCACGGCGCAGGAGATACAAATATCGCTGACCTTAAATGCCGTGTTCTTTCGCTTGATTTCGGTGCAGGGGACATTGATGTATCCGGAATTGAATGCAAGGAATTTGAGACTGATATGTCCGCAGGCGATATGGATATCAGCAGAATAAAATGCACAAGCGCTGAAATCGATATGTCCGCAGGCAACTTCAGTGTCAAGGATATGACCTGTGAAACAGCTGATTTTGATGTCAGTGCAGGTGATATGGAAATAGACGGTATAGATTGCAGCGGCAAGCTCATATTTGACAAAAGCGCAGGCGATACAAAGATAATCAACGCTGTCGCAGGCGGTTTTGAGGGCGATAACAGCGCAGGCGATATGTTCTACAGCGGCACGGTCAACGGCGATATCAGAGTTGACAGCAGTGCAGGTGATATAACATTCAAGCTCACAAATCCTGAATCCGACTTCAATAAGAATATAGGTAAGTATAAAATTGAAGTAGATTGCAGTGCAGGAGACAAGAGCATTGAATATAACAGCTAATAGTGAAAGGGGAATTATTATGAGCAAAAAGCTTTACAAGAAAAGTGAAGGTCAGCTTATCTGCGGAGTATGCAACGGATTGGGAGATTATCTTAACCTTGATCCTAATCTTGTCCGCATCGGCGCAGTAGTCCTTGCCTGCGGTTCGGCAGGTATCGTGGGACTTGCGTATCTCGTAGCCGCAGTTATCCTTCCTGAAAAGTAAGATATAAGGGACAGCGTTCAAACAGAATGCTGTCCCTTTAATAATATATGTATCAGCAAAAAAATGCAGGGGATGCCGTTCGTGACATCCCCATACATAATAATTATTATTCAGTGCCAGCGAGCGAAAGCAGATTAACTGCAAGAGTAAGGCGAAACGCCGCCCCCGTGACCGGGAGTGGAGACTCTCCGCCGGCTCAGGCGTTCATGCCGAGTTCGATAGCCTTGAAGTTGTTCGGGATAAGCTGTGCCTTTGTCGGAGGAACAACCTTTTCAATGCCCTTCTTCATGGTGTCGAGTGAGAAGATGCCTGTCTCCTTGATTACCTTGCCGAGGAGAATGATGTTTGAACCGCCCTTGAGACTGTTCTCATCAGCCATCTGCTGTGACGGGATACCGAAAAGCTGAATGTCAGTTCTGTCTGTATCAGCCTCGATGAGAGTGCTGTCGAAGAATACCTTTCCGCCGGGTCTTACTTCCTTGACAAACTTATCGAATGAAGGCTGGTTCATAGCGATGAGGATATCAGGTGTGAGAACGAGCGGTGAACCGATAGGCTCGTCAGAGATACAAACTGAACAGTTACACGTACCGCCTCTCATTTCAGGGCCGTATGAAGGAAGCCATGAAAGCTCCTTGTTGTCCATAAGTCCGCAGTATGCGAGAATCTTTCCTGCAAAGAGGATACCCTGACCGCCGAAGCCTGCGAGAAGAATTTCAGTTGTTGCCATTACTTTTCGCCTCCCTCTGTCTTTGGAAATACGCCCTCTGCAACGTCCTTGTAAACGCCGAGAGGATAGTATGGGATCATTTCGTCCTGAAGTCTCTTGATAGCATCAAGAGGAGCAAGTCCCCAGTTTGTAGGGCAGGTTGAAAGAACTTCAACGATAGAGAAGCCCTTGCCTTCCTTCTGGTTCTCGAAAGCCTTTCTTATAGCCTTCTTAGCATCACGGATATGAGGAACGCTGTCTACTGCAACACGCTCGGCATAAGCTGTACCTGTGAGCTGTGAGAGCATTTCGCATACCTTTACAGGATAGCCTGCAAGTTCAGGGCTTCTTCCGAAAGGAGTTGTCTGTGTTACCTGTCCCGGAAGTGTTGTAGGAGCCATCTGACCGCCTGTCATGCCGTAGATAGTGTTGTTGATGAAGATAACAACGATATTTTCGCCTCTTGTAGCAACGTGAACAGTCTCGGCAGTACCGATAGCGGCAAGGTCACCGTCACCCTGATATGTAAATACGAACTTGTCAGGATTTGTACGCTTAACGCCTGTAGCAACAGCCGGAGCTCTGCCGTGAGCGGCTTCGATCATATCACAGTTGAAGTAGTCATAAGCCATAACTGAACAGCCTACAGGACATACGCCGACTGTATCGCCCTCGATACCCATTTCGTCGATAACTTCACAGAGTATTCTGTGAACGATACCATGAGTACAGCCCGGGCAGTAATGTGTAGGGATATCTATAAGAGACTTTGGTCTTTCAAATACAACAGCCATTAGTCTGCACCTCCGAGTTTCTTGATTTCCTCCAGTACCTCAACAGGAGTAGGAATAACGCCGCCTGTTCTTCCGAAGAAATGTACAGGCTTTGAGCAGTTGATAGCAAGCTTGATATCGTCTATCATCTGTCCCATTGACATTTCAACGCTGAGGAGACACTTTGCATTCTTAGCAGCCTCGTTGATCTCCTTTACAGGGAATGGCCAGAGTGTCTTTGGACGGAAAAGACCTGCCTTGATGCCGAGTTCTCTTGCAGAGTTTACAGCAGATTTTGCAACTCTTGCAGTAGCGCCGAATGCACAGATAACGATGTCAGCATCTTCTGTGAGATAAAGTTCAGCATCAGTTTCGGTTTCCTTGATTATCTCGTACTTCTTGTAACGGTCGAGTATGGACTTTTCGAGTTCATCAGGCTGGAGATAGAGAGAGTTGATGATATGGTGTTCTCTCTTGAACTTGTGACCGTTTGCAGCCCAGCCGCTCTTGTCGTAAGCATCAGGATTGATCTCAGGGAACTCAACAGGCTCCATCATCTGTCCGAGGAGACCGTCAGCGAGTATCATTGCAGGCATACGGTACTTGTCAGCACGGTCGAAAGCCTTTACTACGCAGTCAACCATTTCCTGAACTGATGCAGGAGCGTAAACGATGAGCTGGAAGTCACCGTGACCGAGAGCCTTTGTAGCCTGCCAGTAGTCTGCCTGTGAAGGCTGGATGCCGCCGAGACCAGGGCCGCCACGCTCAACATTGATGATAACGGCAGGAAGGTCAGAACCTGCGATATAGGAAACGCCTTCGCTCTTGAGGGAGATTCCTGGTGATGAAGATGAAGTCATAGCTCTTACGCCTGTTGAAGCAGCGCCGAGAACCATGTTGATAGCAGCGATCTCAGACTCAGCCTGAAGGAATACGCCGCCTGATTTATGCATACGCTTTGCCATATATGCGGCAAGCTCAGTCTGTGGGGTAATAGGATAACCGAAGAAGCACTTGCAGCCGGCTCTGATAGCAGCCTCAGCGAGGGCTTCGTTACCCTTCATAAGTTTTCTTTCCAAAGCTAAACAGCTCCTTTCAAAATTGGTTCGATTATTTTTCAACTACGATAGCACAGTCGGGGCACATCATGCCGCACATTGCACAGCCTAAGCAAGCGCTCTGGTCGGTACATTCTGCATAGAAATAACCCTTCTTGTTACGCTTCTCCTTCTGGAGAACAACGATGTTCTTGGGACAAGCAGCTGTACAAAGACCGCAGCCCTTGCAGCGTTCAGTAATAACCGTCATCTTAGCCATACACTATTCGCTCCTTTCTAAATCTCCCATGGTTTCTTGACATACATTTCGGCTTCAAAAGCATCAGTGCAGCCGTCGGGAACATCAACACCCACGGGGTAAACAGTGTAAAGAACAGGCAGACCTGTCTTTTCCGAGACTTCTTTGGCAAAGTCCCTTGACCCCTCTATGATATCAACAGCAGTTTCATCGCCGAGGTTGGTATTATTTATCACAGCGGTATGCTTCATACGAGAAGCAGCCTCTATTTCATACATCAGCTCAACAGTTTCTTCCGCAGTGGAAGTAAAGCAGCGGCGCTGATTGATGACGTAAAACAGATCGATATCGTCACTGAAAGCGGCAAGTGCATCGGCGTATCTTCCGAGAGCGACAGCACCTGCATCATCTCCGCCCACATCTATAATAAGACAGTCCTCCGTAACGGCAAGCTGTTCCACATCGAACTGTATCGACGGGATATCAAGGTTGCTGTTTGCAAAATCGGGGGCGATGAGCTTGATTCCTTTTTCGCTGAACATTTTCCTGAAGTCAGCAGTACGGAAATAAGGGTTAACGATATCAAGGTCAACTATAGTCACGGATTTGCCTTCCTCAGCCGCTTTCACGGCGAGATTCACGGAAAAAGTGGTCTTTCCGCTTCCGTAGTGACCTGTAACAATGGTAATTTTTTTCATATTGTCCTTTCACCAGATAAAGGGAATAAGTCTGTATTTTACTTTTGACTGATATTCGGCATAGCCTTTAAGGTCATGTCTGAGCACCATTTCCTCGTTGTCTATTCTTAGTACAGTGAGAAACGGATATGTAATGAATGCCGCAGCAGCAATTGCTGAACCGAGGATCAGCGGAATTGACAGAAACATGACAATTGTAGCCGTATACATCGGATGACGGATAATGCCGTAAAGTCCTGTATCGATGACCTTCTGTCCTTTCTGAACCTCAACAGTTCTCGAAAGATAGGCGTTTTCACGCATTACCTCAGCATACATCGCATAGCCGAGCAGAAACAGTACAGCCGCTGCAACTGAAACCCATTTCGGCAGCAGAAGCAGTTTGAAGCGATAGCACACAGCCGCAAGCACGAAACCGAGAATAAACATAGCCGCACCAAGAAGAACAACAGTTTTCTGTTCGGACTGTTTTTCCTTTGAGTTGAGACGCTTTTCAAGAAGCGACGGCGCTTTTGCGAACAGAACTATGCCCATTATCAGCATTGGAATGAACAGAACACCCATAAACAGCCATCCGCCGAAGAAATTCAGCGTCCCCGCAGGCAGAAAAACAAGTGCTCCGCATATCAGCAGACCGATAAGAAATTTGAGTATTGCCGTGAAGGCAAGTTTGATTTTCATAGTTGATTCCCCCTTCAAGTAATCCCATACCCTATATTATACCACGTTATATCCATAATTGCAATACCAAAAAAAATGCAGATTGAAAGGTGTTTTTTTGTCATGTATTGTGTAAACGGCTGATTCTGCCTGTCCGTGACTGGTGAACAAGCGTATTCACCAAAAACACAGCAAACGATGCTATGAAATTTTATCTTCTGTCAATTGATTTTCACGCATAATTGCACTATAATTGATATTGTGACTAAAATATCAATTTCAAAGGAATGAATATATAATGGGTTATAAAGTAGTAAAATTCGGCGGAAGCAGTCTCGCAGATGCCAATCAGTTCAGAAAAGTTGCCAATATAATAAAGAGCGACGACAAAAGACGCTTTGTTGTTCCGTCTGCACCGGGCAAGCGCTTTTCAGATGATATCAAGGTTACTGATATGCTCTATAAGTGCTGCGAACTTGCAGGCAGCGGCGTGGATTTCGCTGATGATTTCCAGATGATAAAAGACCGCTACAACGGCATTATCTCTGACCTCGGCATTGATATGTCCCTCGATGACGAATTTGATGCTATCGTAAAGGAGCTGAAAGCTCGTCCTTCAAAGGATTTTGCCGCAAGCCGCGGCGAATATCTCAACGGCAAGGTACTTGCAAAGTATCTCGGATTCAACTTTGTTGATGCCGCAGACGTTATAATCTTCGATACAAAGGGAACTCTCCTTCTTGATGAGACTGTAAAGGCTGTACGTGACAGAATAAAGGGACTTGAAAATGCAGTTATCCCCGGATTCTACGGACGTACCACAGAAGGCTATATCAAGACATTTTCAAGAGGCGGCTCTGACGTTACAGGCTCTATCATCGCAAATGCTGTAAGAGCAGAAATATACGAAAACTGGACAGACGTTTCAGGTTTCCTCGTTGCTGATCCACGTATAGTTGACAAGCCTGATGTTATCAGCGTTATCACATACAGAGAACTCCGTGAACTTGCATACATGGGCGCATCCGTTCTTCACGAGGACGCTATTTTCCCTGTACGTTCCGCAGGTATTCCGATAAATATCAGAAACACCAATGCACCGCAGGATGACGGTACTATGATCGTATCAAATGACTATGATTTCAGTCAGGAGAGCATGGCTCACACTATCACAGGTATCGCAGGCAAAAAAGGATTCAGCACTATCAATATCGAAAAGGCTATGATGAACAATGAAACAGGCTTCGGCATGAAGGTACTCAAAGTTCTTGCTGACAACGGCCTTTCTTTTGAGCATATGCCGTCAGGTATCGATACCATGAGCATCACCCTCAGTACGGAAAAATTCACACCTGTAAGAGAAAAGGTTCTTGCCGAACTCCGCAAGGCTGTAAATCCTGACCATATCGAAGTTGAGGACGGTATCGCTATTCTCGCTGTTGTAGGCAGAAGAATGAAGAATACAAGAGGTACTGTTGCAAGAATTTTCGCATCTATGGCTCATGCAAGAATCAACGTAAAGCTCATAGATCAGGGCTCAAGCGAGCTGAATGTCATTATCGGCGTCAGCGAACATGATCTCCCTGAGGCTATCCGCAGAATTTATGATATGTTCATCAATTCTGAAAAGTAAAATAGTAGTTAAGCCGTCTGCTTTCAGGCGGCTTTTTTATGTATAGGGCAATAAACAGTACTGCTCATTATGCAAACATACAAAGGTAAATCCTAATAGAAAAAACTAAACCCTTTTCTGACATTTATATACAGAAGCGAAAGAAAAGATTTTTAGTCATAAAAAAACTTCATTTGCACAACCACCTATTAAGAATGAAATCTTCATGGACTATAATTTCCAACTCCACCTTATAAGGAGAAGCTGCCGACGGGCGGCTTTTTCTTATTTCAGGGCGTGGCAGTATACAATAAACGGTACTGCTTATTATGCAAATATACAAAGATTGTTCTGAACAGAAAAAACTGCCGCCTTTCCTGACATTTATATACAAAGGCAAACAAAGAAAGATAAGCCTTATAAAATTATTGAGAATAGAAAGCATTTCCCATACAACAGGCAATAAGAAAAAAGATGCCGAAATAAAATTATTGAGAATATTCCAGAACATTTGACATACTTTTTCATCACTCCATTACAAACGAAGAAGCCGCCCAATAGGGTGGTTTTTTCTTGTTCAGTTTTGAATTTCGCCATGTTAACTGACGTGGGAATATGACGAATAGTATATTTACAATAAAATATAACGTATGCATAATAAAAAGTACTTTTCATTGTGCAAGCATACAAAGATAAGATTAAATAGAAAAAACTATTCCCTTTTCCGACATTTATATACAGAAGTGAAAATAGATTTGAAAGTCATAAAAAACTTCAGACGTGCAACTGTCAATTAAGAATGAAATCTTTATGGACTATAATTTCCAACTCCACCTTACAAGGAGAAACTGCTGAAATGCGGCTTTTTCTTATCATTCTGAATGACACTGTATTCTGACAGATGACTTTTGGGGAGGTATTGATATGTTTGATTCATATTGCAGATTCTATACAGATACAACACTTGACAAAAATGAATTTCTCAACAGAATATCAGCTTTTACCGGCGGCACAGTATCCTGCATCAATGGCATTATTACTCCTTGGTGCTTTATCAGTGTGACAAATAACGGATGCCATAACGATAAGAAATATAACAATGGCCGTACCGTACATGCCCGCAGACAGCTTTGCGTTGAGGCGGAAATTTTTAATAATGTTAACGAAGAACAGTATATCAGTAACCTTAAAGGACTGATCGAGCATATGAAATCATTCTGTTCAGGTATCGTTTACTCGTGCGACTTTGAAAAAATTCTGGTAAATACTTGTATTGCATAATAAACAGTACCGCTTATTATGCATTTATACAAAGATAAACTCAGACAGAAAAAACTAAGCTCTTTTTCGACATTTATATACAGAAGCGAAAGAAAAGATTTTTAGTCATAAAAAAACTTCCGACGTACAACCGTCAAATTAAGAATGAAATCTTCATGGACTATAATTTCCAACTCCACCTTATAAGAAGAAGCCGCCCAATAGGGTGGTTTTTTCTTATTTCAGAACTTTGCAGTGCCTTTTGGGAATGTTTCACGTTATGGCACTTTTTTGTCGTTATCATGCACATAAATCATGCAAAGTTATGACAATTTTTCTATCTCAAAAAATGAAATGAAACATGAGAAACAGAGAGAAATGAAGAAAAATAAAGAGAATACAAGAGAAATCACATTATATATTGAAAAAATTCGCAAAATCCCCTTGACAAGTCCTTGCAAATCGTGTATAATAACACTTGTCACTGTGCAGAGTATGCACATCGGAAGGCTATTTTCCGATATACAATCATTTTTTAGGAGGAATTTCTATGTCAACTACACTGGCAAAACCAGCAGAAGTAACACGTACCTGGTATATCCTCGATGCCGAAGGTCAGTCCCTCGGTAGAGTTGCTGCTAAGGCTGCTCACATCCTCAGAGGTAAACATAAGCCAACCTACACTCCAAACGTAGATTGCGGCGACCACGTTATCATCATCAACTGCGCTAAGGCTGTTCTCACAGGCAGAAAGCTTGAGCAGAAAAAGTATTACTGGCACACAGGCTGGATCGGCGGTCTTAAGTCTATCGCTTACAAGGACATGATGGCTGATCAGGCTGACAGAGCTATGACTATCGCTGTAAGCGGTATGCTCCCTTCAAACACTCTCGGCAGAGCTCAGCTCAAGAGACTCAGAACATACAAAGATGCTAACCACAAGCAGGAGGCTCAGAAGCCTGTTGCTTACGAGCTTTAATTCAGGAGGTGCTTTTAAATGTACGAATCAAAAGTTAAATATTACTATGGAACAGGCAGAAGAAAGCACTCTGTTGCAAGAGTAAGAATCTATCCCGGTTCTGGCAACGTTACTATCAACGGCAGAGGCATTGACGATTATTTCGGTCTTGAAACTCTCAAGCTCATCGTTCGTCAGCCACTCGCTCTTACTGATAACCTCGACAAGTTCGACATCATCTGCACTGTTGCAGGCGGCGGCGTTACAGGTCAGGCTGGCGCTATCAGACACGGCGTTTCCCGTGCTCTCATCGAATTCGATGCTGAACTCCGTCCAACCCTCAAGAAGGCTGGTCTCCTCACTCGTGATCCACGTATGAAGGAAAGAAAGAAGTACGGTCTCAAAGCTGCTCGTCGTGCTCCTCAGTTCTCAAAGCGTTAAAAGATTTTTTCGCAAACGCCTATATAACGGTATTTTTGAGAATATTTTACGAAATTGTTCAACAAATTGTTCAACTAAATACTGTGAATGTAAACCTCTTTGTCGGGAAACCGACAGAGAGGTTTTTTGTGTCAGGTCAGTTCTTCGGAAAGCTTATCGTCGATCGTGTCGGCAAGGCGTATCTTCTGCTTTTGGAGCACATTGGCATAGATGTTCGCTGTAACACCTATGTCGCAGTGACCGAGGTGTTCGGAGATCACTTTCAGGTCTACTCCGCTGTTCAGCAAAAGCGTGGCGTTGCAATGTCTCAGCTTATGTAGCGTCATATCCTCGAACTCCGTTCCTTTGGTCATACGCTTCAAAGAATGATACACGGAGCTGCGGTCACGATAATTGCCTAACCCGGACGGAAAGACCATTTCTGGATGAGCATACTTATTGCCAAGAGCCGTTTTTAGTTGCTCAACGTAGTCTTGCTGATTTCTGAGACACTTCTCCACAGTCGAATTCATCGCTATCAGGCGAATACTGCTTTTGGTCTTTGGCGAATCAAGGTAGCACTCCCCGTCAACGCAGGACAGCGTATGATGAATGAATATTGTTTTCTTCTCGAAATCAATATCCTCCCACGCTAAACCAAGGCATTCCCCGATTCTCATACCAGTGAACAGCAGCACGATCAAGATACGCTTTACATCTTCGTCCCACGGCTTGTCACGGATAAGATGCAAAAACCGCTTTGTTTCCTCCTCAGAAAGAGAATAACGCTTGCCCGTGTCATGCTTTTTCGGGATAATCACGTTCTGACAAGGATTTTCTCTTGCAAAGCCTTGCTGTAAAGCTCTGCGGTAGATACTCTGCACCACAACATAGACCTTTTTTATTGAGATTGGATTGAGGTGATGCTCCTTGCCGAGCACTTTCAGAAACTCTGTCAGCATGGGCGTGGTGATGTCTTTCAGCTTCTTATTGCCGAGAACAGGTGCGATATGATTTCTGTACTGACTTTCGTAGTTCAGAACCGTAGTCGGCTTTAATTCCTCGGGAGCATAATTCTCAAAGTACCATTCAGCCAGCTCAGAAAAACGCATATTCTCGTTAAGCTGAGCATACCCCTTACAGTGCTTTTCAAACTCAAAAGCGTACTCCTGAGCGAGTTTTTCAGCCTTTTTCGGTGAAGTACCCTCCGGAGGAATATAGGTAGTGGACTTGACGATTTGTTTTCCGCTGATGTCACGACCTGTGAAAACTCTTATGAGAAACTTTCCGTTTCTGTTTGTAATATTTGCCATATTATCTCCTTTACGGACTATGGCATATCTCGCTTTATCATTGTAGCGCGCATTTTTCTTTCTGTCAAGCACTTTCGGAGATATGCCATAGTATTTTGTCTTTTATTCTACTTTTGTGTTATTCAAGTCCCCACGATTTCTTTTTTCTGGTGGCGGACTGCTTCTGTGCTTCCTGTTCACACTGGCTGTGAACGTACTCCTGTGCCTGCTTGACCTCAGCATATTTCTGCGGTTCAAAGCGTTTCAGTAAGCTTACAAACTCGGTCAGGTCATCAACCTGAGCTTTCAGAGCTGAATTACTGCGGCGAAGCTCATTGCATTCTCCCGAAGATTGTTTCAAACGCTGACGCACATCTTCCGTTTCTTTCAGGCTCCTGTCAAGTCGCTCACGGAGAGCATATATCGTATCGCCGGACTTGTGGGAAGTCGG
>JAZUGG010000031.1:0-20369 GCA_045641105.1 Ruminococcus sp.
GTGCAGCAGATGCAAGGAAAGCCCTTGAAGGCGTGCTGTCGCACTCCGAGAGGGATTGACACAGCATATGCTGTACATAGCTGTTTTTTCTCAGAAGTGGTTTTTAGAGGTGACCTTTATTGAATAATATTATGTATCTTACGTGTCAGCTCATATCTGTCAGTATTTTCTGCACAGCCGACAACTACTGAAAAATACGTCCTGTCGTTATTGATAAATGCGGCAATAAGGCAGTTTCCTGCATCAACTGTACTGCCTGTTTTCATTCCGACTGCATCAGAACAATAGTATTCGCTGTATGGATTTATTAAACTATTTGTATTCGTCCATGTGATATTCTCGCCCGAAACAAAATACACCTTTTTCTGATATGTACCTGTTATCTCACGGATTTCAGGCACGGAAAATGCATATTCTGCAAGTTTTAAAAGGTCTGCGGCTGTGGTATATGTTTCGGCACTGTCCCAGCCTTCGGGACTTGCGAAATGGCTGTTTGTCATGCCGATATTCTGCGCAAAGCCGTTCATCAGACCGCAGAAATACTGTACAGCGTCAGCATCAGACATGGCTGTATTCTGACTTACCGCCCTTGCAGTCGTTACAGCTACAGTGTATGCGGCATCATTTCCTGACGGCAGAAGCATACCGGTGAGGAGGTCATAAAGTTTCAGTTTGTGACCTTGCCGTATCATGCAAAGGCTTGAATTCGGGTGAACAAGTGAAAGTTCAGTGCCGACTGTCACTACAGTTTCAGGCGAAAGATAATGAAGCGCCACGGAAGCTGTCAGCAGTTTTGTAATACTTGCAGGTGCAGTTTTTTCGTTGATATTGTCGGCATAGAGCATGGTCTGCGTGTCAGCGCAGAATAAAGCGGCAGACCTGCACTGTGGAGAATCAATATGATTATCAGCAACAGTTTCATATGTTCCTGAAATAAATTCGCTTATCGTAAGATTTCCGCCGACGGAGGAATATGCATAATAGCGGAGAATGAAAGACGCATCACGGGAATCTATCATACTGTCGGAATTTACGTCTGCAGCAAGTTTCTGTTCATCTGAAAAGCGACCGTTTCCGCCTACGGAAGTCACGGCATAATATGAGAGTACAAGTGAGGCATCTTTGGCATCAACGATACTGTCCTCATTGATGTCACCCGTTATATATGTCTCTGCATTTGCTGAAATGCAGACATTTGCAGAACAGAATGAAGAAGATATGAGAAGTGCTGATAAGATAGATGATAAAATTTTGTGTTTCATAAATAATGTCCTTTCACATATGATATATAATTATATCATATTAATATAACTAAATCGAGTCTGAATTTATAAAAATTGATAGATTTGGCATTTCAAATCTGTAATAATAAGTGAAGGAGGAATTCACAGCAAGGAGGTACCGAACTAAGTGAAGATAACCGAAGATAATTTTATTGAATATCTTGAACGAAAAGACGAGGACGCTCTCAGATTCGTTATAAAAAACTACGGCGGAACAATGAAAGCCGTAATAAACCGTATTTTGTACTTATATCCGCAGGACTCCGAGGAGTGCCTGTACGACAGCATAATGAAAATATGGGATAATATCTCATTCTTTGACGAGACGAAAAACTCCTTCAGAAACTGGGCGGCGGCGGTTGCGAAATACACTGCGCTGAACCGACTGAAACAGCTTACACGGCTTGAACCGTCACTTGATGTTGATGAACTGACAATTGCCGATATACCGCATATGACGGATAATGAGGTGTTCAACGGCATTTTCATGGAGCTGATATCCTGTCTGAATGACGAGGATAAGGCGCTGTTCATACGGATTTTCTGGAACGGCGAGACAATAGATGAGTCGGCAAAGGCTATGAATCAGCGAAAAAGCAATATCTATAACCGCCTGTCACGGGCAAAGAAGAAGATAATGAAAAATAATCCTGAATATTTCACAGGGAGGAATAAGTATGAATGACAAAATATACAGTCTGCTGAACAAAACACGGAATAACGTGGAAAATTCAGAGGAAACGCCGCTTTCCGACAAGGAGGTAAATTTGATTATGAAAAGATACAGAAATGAGAATAATGCAGAAACAAAGAAAGTTCAGAAAAAACATAGATTTCCTGCCGCAGCCGCAGTTCTGGCAGCCGCTGTGGTGCTTGTGCCGACTACGGTCTATGCATATACCCGCATAAATGCGAAGATAGAAAAGACTGCGCCTTATCAGAATACAGTAAAGATACAGCCTGTTTCCGAGCCTAAGACAGAAGCATCTGCCGCAGAAGAACCGACTGAAAAGCCGACTAAGGAGCAGTACATGATGTATGAGCTTGGCTATCTGCCAGACGGTTATGAGTGGATGGGCGAGGATTCACCATACGGCGGAAAGATTCACAATATGGATACAAACGGCGGCATTACGCCTGTATTCTACAGAATTCCTGCCGAGGGAGATTTTGAAGTCGATTTATCAAATTCTGCAAGCTGTGAAAACTATGAGTCAGGCGACAAGACCGCAATGATAAACTATCGTATCAGTTATAATAATGGCGATGAGTCAAATTTTGGACGTGATATCTGGATATTCTTCAATGATACAAGATATCTGCTTGAACTGTTTATCACCGACGATATCAGTCAGGAGGATATGTATAAGATTATTGACAATGTAAGCCTTTATGAGACTGATGAAAAGTGTTTCGGAGAGTATTTCCCGTGGCTTGACAAGCCGTCTCAGGCTGAAATTGATGCAGAAAATGAATATTTGAAGTCAATAACCCAGCCTGTTGCCGAGGAGGACAGGGTAGTGCTGAACATAGGCGATACTGCCGATTATGCGGCTCATGACGGCTGGGGCGGCTATACTGTAAGGGTAAACAGCGCAGAACTGACCGACAGCTTTGACGAAATTACAACGGATGCCTGCGGCTGGGATGCTGATTACAGCAGATATATGGACGAAAACGGCAATATCCTGCCAAATACGAGAACATGGTACAAATTCGGTGACGGCGTTTATACTCTTAATGAAGATATGTATTCTGAGGATATGCCTTATCACATTCTGAAAGTGAATGCTACTTATACGAATACAAGAGATGAAGTGTTTGACATAGGTATTTCACCTGATATCATAGGATTTGACAGTGACGGTGTGCCTGTCGGATATGAAACAGGCGAAAAAATACCGCCTGAATTTCCGAACGGCTGTAATTACAGAGATTCACTTGAAAAGCATGATATTTCGGGAGTATTCCTGTCACTTTCAGTATTCGGCGACCAGAAAGGGGACAAGAACCACGTTATTCTTGAATCGAATGAAACTGTTGATGTTGAAATGTGTTTCCTTGTGCCTGAAACCAGATTGGGAAATATGTACTTCAATTTCATGACAGTCGGCAACGGCTACAGCCAGTCCATTAAAAACGGCTACCCGATCTTCGACTTCACTGCACTTAAAGCTGAATAATAATATTTACGGCGCTGTTTATCGGGGCAAACCTTTCTGAGGAAAGGTTCTTCCCCGAACCCCTTTCCAAAGACTTTTAGTATTATGGCGTATTTTGTACAGGACATATGTCCTGCACAAAATACGCTAAAACACCCAAAAGTTTTAGGAAGGGAGTTTGAGGGAAACTCTTTTTCAAAAGGGTTTCCCTCAATAGACAGCGCCGTAATAAAATTATTCAGTCTATATCCATATAGGTGGTTTCGGTCATGGTCGGATAGCCGTAGGTATTGATCCAGTCAATTAAATCGTCCGGAAGAACAGCTTCATTTTCAGTGCCATCGCCTTTTTGCACCCATTTACTGCTAAGGTTCAGATAAAATGTTGTTCCGTCAGGGAATGTTATTACGTATTCGGGAAGTCCGTCACAGGAATACGGACGATATTCAAGTGAATTGAGCTTCATGTACAGATAAGAATTTGTATAGCCGACTTCGGGCGTTTGCGGTGCTGCGGTAGTCTGAACAGCCGTAGTTTCTACTTTTACAGCCTGAGTGGTTGGAGGGGGAGCAGTAGTAGTTCTTATTGGTGCTGTTGTTTTGTTTGTAGTTACGGGAGGAGTTTTTTCTGTATTTTCAACAGGCTGGATATTGTCATTCGGGACATCTTGTTCTTCTGTATCGGTGTTATCAGCTTCATTGATTATATCTGTTGTTTCTGTTGATACAGGCTTAGTTTCCGTAGATTTTGCGGAAGTTCCGGTAATTTTTGCGGCTGTGGATTTCGCAGTGGTCTGACTGATTGAAGTTACGGATGTGACAACAGCATATTTATTTTCTGTTGTAATATTGGTGGTCATCTCCTCGGAAGTATCGTCAATTACTGGCGTTCCACGGTTCAGCATTACTGCCGTGCCGCCGCACAATCCCGCCACAAGAAGCAGAACAGCGGCTGTGGAAAGCAGTTTGCGCCAGTTGCTTTTTTTGTAGACTTCAACGCCTGAAATGGTAGTTTCTTTACCTGAATCTGAATATGACTTCATGCTGTACCTGAATATTCTGTCTTTTTCGGCATCATCGAGCATATTCTCGTGTACGAGCTTTTCAACTATTGAATTATCGGCATTTTCAAGTGATTTCAAATCAAAATTATCTTTATTCATAATATCTCTCCTTACAAAGTGATTCCTGAATTTTCGAGTATGGTTTTCAGTTTTTTCAGCGCACGTCCGCATCTCATTCTGACTGCTTCGGGAGTCATTGATACTATCCGTGCTATTTCGGAGGATGTACGGTTATAGTAATATTTCTGGATTATGATAGTAAAGTCAGGCTCGCCAAGCTCTGCGATTTTCTCAATAAGAAGATGTTGAAATTCATTTTGTGAAACTTCATTTTCAACATCATCCCCCGACCTTACAGCCTGAACCTCCTCATCATCAAGCGGGAGACTGTCATTTCCTGACGCAAGTCTGTTATAGTAATATGATGACTTACGCCTTGCAACAGTACCTATAAAGCCTGACATATCGCCCTCAAAACTGCCGTCAGAGTCAAAATATCTGTAAACATCCGAAAAAACGTCACCCACACACTCATCAATATCCTCACGGCTTGCACAGCTTCGCAGTCTGTTGAACACTATCGCATACACATAGTTGCAGTATTCGTCAAACAGCATCCTGTAGCCTTTTTGACGGGACTTCTTCGTTATTTTGCGGAATTCCTCTTGTTTCATATATTCACCGCCTTGATCAATGCATTAATTTCGGTTTCATAATATCTATTTGAATTTCATTCTCAAAGTGTAACAGAAAAATATAAAAAAATCGGCTGATAAGAAAAAATCTTGTCAGCCGTTAATTTTAAGTTTCAGCATAATTTTTGCAATGCTGTTTCAGGAAACTGTAAAGCTGAATCAACGGAACATCAGCGGGATTGCCGTTAATTTTTTCATTCAGCAGATCAGCAGATTTTACATCATCGTTAAACTCATAATAATTTCCGTCAGCATGAATGTCAGCCTGATGCGCTGCATACTGCTGTTTTTGCCATGCAATTCATAAGGTTCGCACACAAGCTCTTTTATATCAGAGAGATTCACCTTGTGGACTTTTCTGATATGTTTCCAGCAAAGTTTATTTCCGTCGAACTTAATTATAATTGGGCGGTAACCATACAAATAGACAAAAAAACATGAGAAAGCCGCAAATATCACAAACCATACTCCCATACTGACCGATTTATATGTCAGCGAAATACAAAAGCAAAAAACAGGAAATAATGAAAAAAGAAATAATCAAGCCGTTTAAGAGGTTAAAAGAATGCACCTTGACTTTCTCCTTCATTACTTCGCATAAATTATTCAAGACTTAATTGGCGGAGCATTGATGATCTATAAAGTTTTGCAGCAAGCTGCACAGTGAACTTCCTTTGCGCCTGATTTTATAAGAACTTCTGTTATTTCGTTAAGAGTTGAACCCGTCGTGCAGACATCATCAATAAGAAGCACCGATTTGCCACGTACAAATTCAGGTTGTGACACTTCAAAAGCATTCTTCAGATTGACAAGACGTTCATTATGTGACAGTGTTTTCTGTTCGGATGTGGAGCGTATCTTTCTCACAATATCGGGATAAAGCGGAATATTCATAATACGTTCAAGCTGTCTGCCGAGGAGAATGCTCTGATTGAAACCACGCTTTCTTACGGCTGATTTCGTCATTGGAACAGGTACGATAATATCAGTTTTCACGCCTTTTTTCATGAGATGTTCGGCAAGTTCAGTGCCAAGGGCAAAGTCTGCATTACCGCATATACCGTCCTTCATGAGAAAAATCGCAGGATTTATCTTCTCATTGTAGACATAGACTGCATCAAAACTGACAGCGCCGCTTATCTTGAAATTGCCGTCGTAGTATTCAATATTTTCAGTACATTTTCCGCAGAATCTGTCATTACAGTGCAGTATCTCTCCACATATAGGACAGCGATTTGGAAAAAAGAAGTGAAGTATCTTACGCTTTGTGAAGTAGTCCATAAGTTCACCTTTGCATTAATCCTCATAATCAAGCCTATCATCCGAAGAACCAATGTCAACAGTTTCAATTGCGTTAAGACGGCGGTTTATCTGACGGGTACGTACTCCGACAAGCTTTTCAAGGTCATCATCGACTTTTTTGATATGTTTCTGTGTATCTTCAAGAGCCTTGGAAAACGTAAGAAATTCGGCTTTTACCGAACCGAGGATCTCCCAGACCTGATTGCTTTTTTTCTGAATAGCCAGTGTGCGGAATCCCATTTGCAGCGAATTAAGCATAGCCGCCATTGTAGACGGACCTGTGATAGAAATGCTGTATGTTCTTCTCAGTTCTTCGATAAGGCCACTGCCTGCAACTTCGGCATAGAGCCCCTCAAAAGGAAGAAACATGATACCAAAATTTGTGGTATACGGCGGTTCTACGTATTTTTCGGAGATGTCCTTTGCACATTTACGGATAGCAGCGGCAAGCGCTTTTTTCGCCTCAGCCACTATATTGGCATCGCCTGTGTCATAAGCATCCTGCAAGGCGGCGTAGGTATCTCCCGGAAATTTTGAATCAACAGGGAGATATATGTATCCTCCGTCAGCTCCGTTAGGCAGTTTTACTGCAAATTCCACACGGTTTGAGCTTTTCGGGATAGTGGGGACTTCTCTGTCATATTGTTCTGGTGCAAGGATATCCTCAAGGATTGCACCAAGCTGAATTTCGCCTAAAATTCCACGGTTCTTGACATTTGAGAGCACCTTTTTCAAGTCGCCCACACCCGAAGCAATATTCTGCATTTCGCCAAGACCTTTATAGACCTGTTCAAGACGTTCACTGACGAGTTTGAATGATTCGGTCATCTTGCTTTCAAGCTTTTCATTGACAGCAGCCTGAATGGCATCGAGCTTTCTGGTGTTATCCTCTTGAATGCCAGTGAGGTGCTTTGTCATAGTAGAGCGCATGGCATCAAGTTTCATTTCGTTGTTAGCTTCAAGCGATTTGAAGCGGTTTTCGAGTATCTGAAGCTGCTGGTTAACGGCATTTCCTGAAGCGGTCTGTTTTTCAGATAATATTCTGTCCATGTCTTCAAGTCTGCGGAATATCTGAGTACTCATGTCTGCAATTTTTGCAGATTGATTTTCGCTTGCGGAACGCTGTGAAGCATTGAGCATATCACCGAGATTACGTACAGAAGTCTGCATATTAGAACTCAGCTCCTCCCTGAGTTCACGGTTAGCGGAGGAGCTGTCATTTTTGAATGTATCGATAAGCAAACGGATTTCAGAACTGTCGTTTCCGCCTGCACCGCAGTTTTTTGAGATTTTAAGAAGCAGAACAAGCAGAATTAAAGCCAGAATTACAATAACTATACCAATTATCAAGAGAACTGTTTCCATAAAAATCACCTCAGAAATACATATAAAGCTGACATTTTATCATGCCATTGTAAAGTTTTCTGCGTTTGCGGGCTTCTGTACCGAAGAACTTTTCAAACTGTTCATGTGCGGAGATTATGTAGCTCTGGCGGCTGCCGCCTTTTCCAAGTACACGTCCCATTTTGCGGTAAATATCCTCAGCTTCACGCAGTTCAAGCAGTCGCTCACCATATGGCGGATTGCAGATAACAATGGAATCTTCAGGCTGAACGAATTTGGTTATATCAGCCTGTTCAATTTTAAGGCGTGATTTTATTCCGGCTTTATGAGCGTTATCAAGAGTCAGCGCAACTGCATCATCATCGATATCGAAACCGATAGCATGGAATTGTGCGGATTTATTTACGCTGTCAATAGCACGTTTGCGTTCTTCCTGCCAGATTCGGCTGTCCATGCTTTCCCATTTTTCACAGGCAAAGCGCCTGTTCAGTCCCGGAGCTATATTCAGAGCTTTGAGGGCAGATTCGATGAGAATAGTGCCGCTTCCGCAGAACGGATCACATACTATTGTATCAGGGCGAACTCTTGCAAGGTCAATAATTCCTGCGGCGAGAGTTTCCTTTATCGGAGCGGCGTTTGAATTGCGTCTGTAGCCACGCTTGTGCAGGCCAACTCCGCTTGTATCAAGATAGATAGAAACAACGTCCTTGAATATCCTGAATGATATCTGTACAGTCGGACCTGTTTCGTCGAACCATGTAATGCCGTACTTTGATTTAAGACGCTCAACAGCAGCTTTTTTGATGATTGACTGACAGTCAGGGATACTGTGCAGGGCTGAATTAAGTGAATCGCCCTTAACAGGAAATGCATTCTGAGGGCCTATGTAGCGTTCAAGTTCTATCGCTTTGACACCCTGAAAAAGCTCCTCAAAAGAGGTAGCTTTGAATTCAATAAGTTCAATAAGAACTCTTTCGGCGGTAGAAAGGCAGAGATTAGCACGGGCGACGATATTTTCGTCGCCCGTGAAGGAGATTCTGCCGTCACTGACTCTTAAATCAGTGCCGCCGATTTTTTGAATTTCGTATTTTAAAACGCTTTCCAGACCGAAATGGCATGGACAGCAAAGTCTGATTGAATTATTCAAAAAAATCACCTGTATTATTTAATATTATGCTGCGCCGCCTGCATCAGCTGCACCGCCAGCGTCGCCGCCGCCTGAACTTGCTCCTGCATCGCCGCCTGATACGTCGCCGCCGCTGCTGCTTGTATCACCGCCGCCTGACCAGTCGCCGCCGCTTGTATCGCCGCCGCCTGACCAGTCACCGCCGCCGCTTGTATCGCCGCCAGACCATGATGTGTCACCGCCGCCGCTTGTATCACCGCCTGACCATGAGTTTCCGCCGCTGTTGTCAGACCATGAATTGCCGCTGCTTGTGTTATTGTTCCATGAACTTGCAGTAGTTGTTGGCTGACCATTGATATAGTTGGTGCTTCCGTAAGAGCCGGAACCGTCACAGAAAGGAGCGTTTGTGGATTTCCAGTAGCCGTATGAGCCGTGCGGACAGTATGAACCGGCAATTTTACCTGTACTTGCACACATATAGCCTTCGATTACTGTATCAACAGGATCAAAGTCGGCAGGAGTATCAAGAAATTCAGTATTTGCATAGTAGCCGATTGCATTGTTCCATACTCCGGCTGAAAGGAAGTTTGAAGGAAGTGAAAGTCTGTCATCATTGTACTTGTAACCAACGGTAATGCCGCTTGCAAAGTCAGGAGTAAGACCAACGAATACTTCATCGAACCAGTTTTCGGTTGTACCTGTTTTGCCGACAACAACTTTATTGCTAAGCTGTGCGGCAGTACCTGTACCATTCTGGACAACATTTTTGAGGAGTCGGTTCATTACCCATGCTGTTTCATCAGAAACTGCCTGTCTTGGATTGCCGTTATTTTCATAGATTATCTTCTGGTTGCTGTCCTCGATTTTTGTGATGACGTGAGCTTCATTGTAAACACCCTTATTTCCGTATGGAAGGTATGCGTTTACAAGGTTTTCAAGAGTAACGCCGTAGGTAAGAGCACCGAGGGCAAGAGGAGAAATACCGATCTTATCTTCAGTTGCAAGCTGAAGTCCGAGCTGTTTGGTAGAAAATTCAAATACAGCATCAGGACCTGCGTTATTGACGATTTGTGCAGGTGCGGTATTGTATGATCTTTCAAGAAGCGTTACAACCGGATAAGTTCCGTAGGTAAGCGAATTTCCGTAGTTTGTCGGCCACGGTTTACCGTTTTCAAGTGTCATGATAGGAGCGTCCTTGAAGAATGTTCCCCAGTGTATCTCATCTCTGTCAAGAGCATAGCCGTAAGCTGCAACAGGCTTCATTGTAGAACCTGTCTGACGTTTGTCGTGAACAGCATAGTTGGTAACGAGAGAGTCCTTTTTCTCGCCTGTATCACCAACGGCAGCAAGAACTTCGCCCTGATAGTTGATAGCACAGAAAGCAACGTGAGGATAATATTCTTCGGCTTTTCCGTCACCGTCGATATCAGCCCAGCGCTGTGTTGCGCCAAGGGAAATAAGATTTGAAGGATCAAGGAATTTTTCCTCGACATACTTCTGCATTTTGTCATCAATACATGAGTATATCTTGTATCCGCCGCTGTTGATCTTGGTGAGAGCCTCATCAAAATCAAGGTCATATTCTTCCATGAAGATATTTGCGGCTTCGTAGTAAATTGCATCAAGTGCCCATGAATAGATCTTCTGTTTATCTTCAAGTTCCTGAGCCTGTTTTTCAGGATGCTTAGCAAGATATTCCGGAGAATCAGTGTATATCAGCTTGGTGTTGAGATATTTCTGATATTCGTCATAGGTTATTGCACCGTTTTCATAGAGTTTGGAGAGAACATATTCCTGACGCGGGCGGTTATTCGCACGACCGTCAACAATTTGTTTTCCCGTTTCCTCGTCATAGTATTCAACAAGAGCACCATAGAACTCAGGGCTTTTCGGAACAGCCGCAAGAACCGAGGCTTCAGGTATCGTAAGTTCATCAACATTCTTTCCGAAATAACGGATAGATGCAAGCTGGATTCCGTTGATCGGGCCGCCGAAAGCGATGATATTCAGGTATTCAGCAAGTATTTCGTCCTTGGTATAGGATTTTTCAAGCTGCATAGCCGAGAAGATCTCACGTATTTTACGCTGAGGCGTATGCTCATCATCTTTGGTAAGGTTTTTGACAAGCTGCTGAGTGATGGTAGAACCACCCTGTTCTGTGTCGTAAATATGAATGAACAGATTGACGAAGGCTGAGAATGTACGCTTATAGTCAACACCGTCATGAGTGTAGAAATTTTCGTCCTCAGTGCAGACAAAACAGTTGCGGACGTGCTGCGGCACTCTCTCAATTGGAACGGGGATACGCTGGAAGGAAGGTGTTACATCATGTATGACTACAAGTTCCTTTTCACCCTGTTCATTGGTCTGATTTGCGTAAAAATAAGTTGTACTTGCTGATTCAAGTTCCTGAATGGTGATATTCGTGGACTCATCCATGAAGTCGAGTACATAAACTGTCAGTGCGGTACAGACAACAGTGCCTGTTATGACGATTACCATGAACAGTGACAGCAGAGTCGTGGCAATGACAGCAAACAGTTTTGTGATGATAAGAAACGGCAGGCTGTGCTGTTTCTTTTTGGAGCTTTTCTTTTTTCCGCCCGAGTCATAAGCTCCTGACCTGACACGGGGCTTTATATTTTTTTCGTCCATTTTGTCAGAATTGCCGTTGCAGAAACGGCATTACTCCTTTCAAAAAATTGTACATAAATATACAATTTACATTATACCACATTTTTCATGATTTGTTAAGTGCTTTTGAAAAAAATCGAAAGTTTGTATAAGATAAAGAAAACAGGGGATAATATAAGCAAGATTTTGGGAAATTTTATAGAAAGAGAGAGGTAAGATGATATCAAGAAAAGCAAACAGAAACTTCTATGTAATACTGACAGGCGGAGCAATTGCCGCTGTTACTGTGATATGCACGATAGGACAGAATATGCATCATGTCAGGACAGAAGCCAAAAATGAAATGATAAATTCAAATCAGAAAGAGCCATACTGCGTGGTTTATGAGTATGACGGGAAGCTTGCAGCAGTGCATTATGGGCAGACAGAGCCGTATCTGATACTGGATGTAAGGACTGCCATGTTGTCGGAATACGACCGTGATCAGTTCAGGCAGGGAGTTGAAATATGGTCTGAATCCGAGCTGAAAAAGCTTATCGAGGATTTTTCTGACTGATATCAGGCTTATGCTTTTTCTTCTTGCGGACTGACCAGCCGAAATCACCGAGTTTTCTGCCAAGTGCAAAGTATTCTCCATGGGCATATGCCATTAATCCGCACTGCTGAAGATTGAGTTTGCCCTTGCTGTCAAGGAACTTTTCATCAACATCGATACCCACTATCTCAGCAAGGAACATTGTATGCGAACCGAGTGGCTTTGCCTCAGTGACACGGCATTCAAGGCTTACAGGACATTCATCGATAACAGGAACGGATATTTCATGTGCAGGGGTTGTATGAAATCCGCATTTTGCTATTTTATCTGTATCCTTTCCGCTTTTTACACCGCAGAAGTCGGTTTCACGGCACATTGATGATGTAGTGAGATTAATGACGAATTCTCCTGAATTCATGATAATATCGTGAGAAAAACGCTCCGGTCTGACGGAAATATAGGTCATAGGCGGACGGGTACAGACTATTCCTGTCCAGCCTATTGTAAGAACATTGGTTTTTTCGGCAGTTCCGCAGGTAACAAGTGCGGCAGGAACAGGGGCAAGGAGAGCACTGCCTTTCCAGAATTGTTTAGACATAATATTCACCTTCAAATATAAAATATACTGCTGGATCTATATTATACCATATTTTAATAGTAGAAATCAACATGAAATTAATTAATTATCATATCAGATTAATGATAAACTATTTACGTTAATTTACCATTCGTTCATTAACTGTTAATAAAATATACGTATATTAATATTTGGTTACATGATATAATATTATCTATGAGGAATATAAAAATGTTAGGAGGGTATTAATGGATAATCTGAAATATTACGAAGCTTTTGAGAAAACTTTGATAAATTTACATAACTTACCCAATACCATTTCGGTTGATATTAGTTCATCTGTTTCGGAACTCTGCGAAGTCCTGAGTATCGGCTGTATTAAAACTGCATACTATGACAAAGAAAATGCAAATCATCTGACCACTTGTACAAATACTGTACTTTTTGGTTCTGAATATCCTGATAACCGTTCTCCGCTTGATATGAGATATGACACTATTACAGGAAATTCGGTTATTTACTATTTCTATCATAGTGAAGAAGATATTCCGTGGACAGTTGAAGAAAAAGAAAAAATACGTGTATTTTCGGATATTCTTTATGACTATAACAGCAGAACCAAAGCGTTTGATACTGCGGCAATGCTTACATTTTATGATTTTGATATAAGAGTACATAATCTGAAATATTTTTATAAATTTGTTAACGAAACGGTGCATAAAGGTCAAATTGGTACTTTTTCCGCTGTACGTTTCAATATGAAGCAGTACACTGTCATTAATCAGCGTATCGGCAGACCTAACGGAACAAAGCTTCTTGCACGTTTTATAGGAATGATTGAAAGTACACTCAATGAGGAAGAAGTTATCTGCCGAATCGGCGGTGATAATTTCATTGTACTCGTTAAAAAGGAAAATCTTCTTCCGCTCCTTGACAAGCTTATGGGAACAGATATCTGTATGGAGGAACTCGGAAATGAACCGATACGCCTTGCAGCATCTGTTGGTGTATTTGACATTCCGTCAGAGTACACTGTAATTTTCCACGGTGAAATAATGGACAGCGTAAGTACCGCAATGGCTATTGCCAAAAGCAATTTCAAGCCTGAAATAGTTTATTTTAACCAGAAACTTCTTGAAGTAAGAAAAAAACAAAATTTTATATCAGCCTCATTTGACCAGGCAATTGAAAACGGTGAATTTGTTGTGTATTATCAGCCAAAGGTTGATTTGCAGAACAATTACAAAATGGCAGGCGGTGAGGCTTTATGCCGCTGGATAAAGAATGGTGAATTTTATTCTTCGCCGGGTGAATTTATTCCTATTTTTGAACGTGGCTATGACATATGTACGCTTGATTTCTATATGCTCGAAACTGTTTGCAGGGATCTGCGCAGATGGCTTGACCTTGGACTTGATATTGTTAATATTTCCGTTAATTTCTCACGCCGTCATCTTGTTGATGATAATCTTGTTAACCGTATCAACAATATTGTTGACAAGTACAGAATACCGCATGAATATATAGAGATCGAACTTACCGAAACAACCACAGATGTAGAATTCAAGGCTTTGAAAGGTCTTATAGACGGATTGTCAAAGGCAGGCTTTTCAACATCTGTTGATGATTTTGGTGCAGGCTATTCGTCGCTTAACCTGATAAAAAATCTTCCGTGGAATGTTTTGAAACTGGATAAAAGTCTGCTTCCAGAAAAAGGTGCAGAGAATTTGTGGCAGGACAGGATCTTCTTTAAATGCGTTGTTTCAATGGCAAAGGAAATGAGTCTTGAGTGCATAGCTGAGGGTGTTGAAACGATGGAACAGGTCGATATCCTGAAAGAAAATAATTGTCATCTTGCGCAGGGATTTTTCTTTGACAAGGCATTACCGGCTGAAGAATTTGAAAAGCGTCTTAGAGAACCGATTTATATAAGATAAAAGTTAAGGCAGAGTCTTGCGGCTCTGCCTTATTTTATAAGTATCTGAGAATTTCGTCTCTTATGCCGTCGTATTTTGAATCAGCAATTCCGAAATTCATTTCCTTGTATGTCCATACACTTCTTGCAATGTTATATTTTTCAAAAACTGCATGGATGATTTTGAACCATTCAAGCGAATCTTCAGCAGATGCATCTTCTATCACGCCATATTCGCCGCAGTACAGCGATGCACCGTGCTTTGCGGCTTTTTCAAGTGCAGTTGAGAATAATTGTTCAAAATATTCCGCAGTTGTATTGCTTTCGCTGAATGCCATTCTGTCATCAGGATTGATGAGCGGAGTCCATGTTGCGCCCTGATGAGTGAATCTGAGAGGCTCATAGCAGTGAAAATTGTAGATAACACGGCGGTCATAAGGTTTGTCAAGGAACTGTACCGTATCAGCGGCATTGTTGTGGTAACTGCCGACAAGAATGTATATTTCAGGAGCTATTGCACGAATGCGGCATATGCATTTTCTGATTATTTCATTCCACTTGTCAATGAATTCGGCATCAGTGACCTCGTTAAGAAGCTCAAAAACAATGTCATGGGTGTGAACGCCATAGCGTCTTGCAAATTCTTCCCATATGAGATAAAATCTTTCCTGATATTTTTCGCTGTCGAAAAATCCACTTTCCTCCTCGCCGTAATCAAAAGAGAAACCTGCGGTCTTATGGAGATCAAGCACAATCTTCAAACCATATTTTTTGCTGAGTTCAATTGCTCTGTCGATTCGGGAATAGCCTTCTTCAATGGCAGAACCGTCGCTGTTCTGAATAATATTATAATCGATCGGTATTCTTACATGGTCAAATCCCCATGATGCAATTTTTTTAAAATCAGGCTCTGCGATAAAATTATCAAGTCTATCCTTGCTGTAATCACACTGAGACATCCAGCCTCCAAGATTAATTCCTTTTTTAAAACCCATGCTGATAAGCATATTTTCAACTCCTAAATTATGATATATCATTATTCTACTATATCAGCAGCGAAATGTCAATACTTTTCGGCGATAAATGTAATGAAACAGCTTTTTTTACAAAATGTGAGACATATTGTTCTAATGTCATATCTGTCCTTTGAAGTCGGCATTGACTTTGTCGCATATTGCGGCAATTTCTTCATGTGTTATTGTTTCGTCCGAGAAGCTTACCATGACATGAAGCGGATTATCTCTCATCTGAGCTTCCATCATAAGACGTGTAGCCTCACCAAGTTCAGCTCCGTCGCCTTCAAGATTTTTGCCGAATTCGCCCACAAGCTTTTCGATGTATTTTACTCCGTTTTTCAGTTTCATGATGTCACCCATTGTTGTATCAGGGGTACATATGAACGGAACTTTATCGTTTGATTCAACATGAATTGAAGAAGAAAGCTTGATATCTCTTGATGAACTGCCTATCATTATCTCAAAATCTCCGCTCTCAACAAACCAGTCATGAGTTTTTTCGTTATAGAACGAAAAAGCACGTTTATCAAGAGTGAACACAATGACCTTTGACTCACCGGGAGCAAGTTCAATTTTCTCAAAGCCTTTAAGTTCCTTGACAGGGCGGATAACTGAGCTTTCCACGTCACGGACATAAAGCTGAACTACTTCTCTGCCTGCAACATGACCTGTATTTCTGACAGTGACAGAAAGAGTTAGTGAGTCACGGTCTGTAATATTCTTAGCATAGAGTTTCAGGTCACTGTATGAGAATGTCGTGTATGAAAGTCCGTGACCGAACGGGAACAGAACGTCCATATCCTTGTAATCGTAGTAGCGGTAGCCGACAAAAATGCCTTCATTGTAACGGACAGTATCGCCTTCGCCCGGAAAATTGAGGAAAGACGGATTGTCAGAAAGCTTTTTCGGGAATGTTTCAGCAAGCTTTCCGCTTGGATTAATCCTGCCAAAAAGAATATCGCAGACTGCCTCGCCAACACCCTGACCGCCGAGGTATGTTTCAAGAATGCCCTTGACATTTTCTATCCACGGCATTTCAACAGGTGAGCCGTTGTGGAGAACAACTACCGTATCAGGCTGAACTGCGGCAACACGTCTGATAAGTTCATTCTGGCATTCAGGAAGGCTCATGTGTTTACGGTCAAATCCTTCTGATTCAAAGAGGTCTGTAAGACCTGCGAAAATTACTGCCGTATCACTGTTTTTGGCAAGTTCTACAGCTTCGTTGATGAGATCGGTATTTATGATATCGCCGTCAGTGCTGTAACCCTGCGCATATGAAACGTCAGCATATTTTTCAGCCGCAGTGAGCGCATTTGTTACCTTGAATGAGTTGATATGTGAACTTCCGCTGCCCTGATAACGGGGCTTTTCGGCAAATTTACCGATGAAAGCAATCTTTCTGTTTTTCTGGAGTGGAAGTATCCTGTCATCATTTTTCAGCAGAACCATACACTGTGAAGCAATATCAACTGCGAGAGCATGATCGGCATTTTTGTCCCATACAGCATCATCGTTATGGTTCTGGACATATGAATCGACCAGTTTCAGCACATTTTCAACAGCCTTATCCAGAGCTTCCTTTGAGAGTGTGCCATTTTTTACAGCCTCAACAATTTTGGCATCATTTACTCCGTGGCTTGACGGCATTTCAAGGTCAAGACCTGCCTCAACGCCATTCGGACGGTCGCAGACAGCCCCCCAGTCACTTACGACAAGACCGTCAAATCCCCATTTATCACGGAGAACATCGGTGAGCAAGTATTTGTTCTGTGAAGAATAAACGCCGTTTATTTTGTTGTATGAGCACATTACTGTCTGCGGCTTAGCCTCACGGACAGCAGTCTCAAAAGCGGCGAGATAAATTTCATGGAGAGTTCTCTCATCGATCTCGGCGTTGACGCTCATACGGCGGTTTTCCTGATTATTGGCGGCAAAATGCTTTAAGCTTGAGCCGACTTTCTTGCTTTGTACGCCTTTGATATGACTTGCGGCGATATTTGATGCAAGGAACGGATCTTCCGAGAAATACTCAAAATTTCTGCCGCAGAGAGGAGAACGCTTGATATTTGTGCCGGGGCCAAGAAGAACGCCGACGTTTTCAGCCTGACATTCATTGCCGAGAGCCTGTCCGAGACGGAAGATAAGGTCACGGTCAAATGAACAGGCGAGTGCGCAGGCTGACGGAAAGCAGACAGCCTCAATGCTCTGGTTTACTCCCGCATCTTCTTCATCAACACGCTGTTTGCGGAGACCGTGAGGGCCGTCACTTACCATCATCTGCGGAATGCCGAGTCTTTCAACAGCTTTTGTATGCCAGAAATCCGAGCCTGACAGGAGAGAAGCTTTTTCTTCAAGTGTCAGCTTGGACATGATTTGTTTTATATTCATAGAATTTCCTCCGAATAGTAAAAATACAATAGTATTATATCATAATATTGCCGATATTTCAAGTGATTTTTTAATGAAATGCAAGAATTTCAATGAAAATGCAAAAATTAAAGGGCGGAGAATATCCGCCCTGAAAAGATTATTTGATTGGGAGCGAGTCAACAAGACCGAGTTTGTATTTCTGGATAGCCAGTGCATCAAGGTTGGTCATACCATCGTTTCCGCCTGCACAGTCGGCATTAGCAAGACCCTGTCTTGTGATATGTGACGGGTCAGTGCCTTCGAGATTGTATTTCGGAGGATTTGCAAGAGCCTGCATTATAAGCACAACGTCGCCGAGGTTAATTTCACCATCACAGTTGGCATCGCCGTAAGTGATATCCGTTTGCGCTGATGGTTTCTGAGTAGTTGTTGTAACCTTATCATTTTTTGATGTATTTTCAACAGTTGTTGAAACAGGCTGACTGGTGGTTGTAGTTGCTGTTGTTGTGACAGTGGTTGTAGTTTCAGAAGTTGTTGAAGTTGTAGAAGTGGTTGTTGTAGTTGCAGATGTTGTTGTGGTTGTTGTCTCAGTAGTTGTTGTAGTAGTCGTTGTAGTCGGTTCTGTGGTCTTTGCAGGCGGCTTTTCGCCTGAATAGTATTCAGTGATAGTGATGCCGTTGCCTGACTGACCGAGAGGAATTGTATGGTCAAGACTGATGAACTTGCCATTCTCGTCCTGCCAGAGTGCAGGTTCAACGAGAGCATATTTATCCTCATCCCAGTCCTGGAAGTCGTTGGTAAGAAGCCCGCCTGTATCGCCTGAGTTTTCATTGAAGCACCAGAATGTATGGTGGATGCGCTTTTCGATCATGTAGTCACGGAGAATTGTCATCCATTTTGTATTGTCGCCTGTCGGGTCATGGGTCTTGTCAATAAAGCCGCCCCATTCGCCGATGAGAAGCGGAGAGATCTTTTCTTCAACAAGATATGCCCATGAATCGTACCAATAGTCTTCAAGCAGAGTTTCTCTTGTGAAGTCTTTATTGAACCAGTCCTGTGCCCATACGAGCGGGCCGTAGTCATGAGGTGAATAAACGAGCTGTGACTGATGCTCGCCGAGGTTTACAGGATATTCTCTTGCGCCACGGAAGTTTCCGCCCCACCATGCACCGTGGAAAGCCTGAGCGGAAGGATCATCATAGTGTGCGTAGTCAACAGCCGGGCTGTCCCAGTCCTTGCCGTTTTCAAATTTAGGATATACTTCGATACCCTCGACCATTATAAGGAGATTCGGGTTAGCTTTAAGAACTGCATCCGCACCACGTTCAGCGGCGTATCTCCAGTTGTTTTCAGCTTTGGAGCCGTCCCAGATAGCCATGCCCTGACCGTCGTTCTTGCCGTGAGGTTCGTTTTTCAGGTCAATAGCGAGGATAGTGTCGTCGTCTTTATAATAGTCAGCGAACCAGTTGAGAGCTGTGAGCCAGTCCTCGGTGCTGTAGTTGCTGTCGTACCAGAGCGGGAGCTGATGACCGTTTGAAGCAGTTGTAGCACAGTGGATATCGATCATGATCTTGATACCGTTTTCACGGCACCATGCAACAGCCTGATTCCAGATATCAAAGCTGTATTTCGGATCGCCGCCTTCAACGCCTTCCTTGGTAAGCTCTGGGTTCTTCCATGAGTTGATCTTTACCATGTATGGATCTGGAGCATTTTCCTTCCACTGGAGAAGAATTTGTGTTGACATAGGAACACGCATGAGATTGAAGCCGTGGTCAGCCATTTCATTGAGCATCTCATGCATATTTCTTGACCATACGCCGTCAAAGCACTGAGTTGTAACATTGTAGCCGAACCAGTTGCATCCTGTCATCCATACAGGATTACCGTTCATATCAACGATCTCTGCGTTTTCGTTAACGTGCAGCCAGTCATCGTGATATTCATCAGGAGCGGCGCTTGCGGCAGGTTTCTGAGACAATGCACCTGATGCAGGAACAAGCATCATTGCAGCGGCAGAAAAAACTGCGGCAGACTTTTTGATTTTTGATAAAGCCATAATTTTTAACCCCTCTCATAAATTTTGAACAATGTCTGCATAAACAACACGCTCATGAAATAATGCATACATTTGTTCATATAATTAGGCAATTATATTATAACTGATTTTTTGTGTAATGTCAACAATTATTTAGAGAAATAACACGGCAACAGCATTTACTTTTTGTGGTAAGGCATAATTATTGAGAAATGTCCGTAAAGCTCCGCTGCGCTTGCTTTACTACTTTGTCAGGGGGACGCTGTCCCCCTCATTCACCCCCTGCAAGGGAGATAACATCCCCCT
>JAZUGG010000032.1:0-9844 GCA_045641105.1 Ruminococcus sp.
GTCCCTTTCTGTCCTCAACATGAGTGATGAGAGTTTCAGGCTTGCCGAGTTCTTTGCAGATAAGCTTGACAATGTCGATATTCTTCATTTCGTTGTGACCGCCGACATTGTAAACTTCGCCGACCTTGCCATTGTGGATGATAAGGTCGATAGCACGGCAGTGATCCTCATATCATCTATTGGCTGGAAATGAACAGAATCTGCATCGAGAGAATCTTTATTTGTATGATATCGTTGCAAAGCTCTTTCCATGTCATTCGTTTCCCACATATTCTGATATCTTGTAACTTCAATCATTTTATTACTCAACATACAGTTCAATTTTTCAAATAGTCCCATATCTTCCTTCTGTTTACTATCATCTTTTGCTTCGACTAAATCAAAATGCTTATTCATAAGCAACATCTGTATCTGTTGCTTCAGATACAGATGAAAAATCTGAAAGAATCAAATCCTGTTTTCTAAGAGTTCGCCAGATACAGGTTTGTCGGACAGCAATATCTCATTACCAGAATTATACCACAAGGAGGCGAAAAAAGTCAATAATAAGCCTATAAAAAGTTAACGAGAGCAGTGATGCACATGGATATTTTCAGCGTACTATTCCGGTCATGGGACAAGCTGAAGGACAGCTATGACAGCCGGTCCTTCAGCCTTTATCCTTGATAAATTTGATTTATAACTTCGTCTTTTGGCAACGTTCCTCTTCCTACTTCGATGTTTGCAGACCGGGCTGTCCCTCTCTCGGAACTTGATCTGCTTACAATTGGAGTCGTGAATACTATGTTCACGGAAATAGAAAACGACGAATATGACGAATGGTTGAAGGTCGCTTAACAGGCTGATTTTGATGTTTTCTGATCGACTTTTTCATCCTGATATGTTATAATTCTGGTGTGCAGTACATAAATAGCTTGTTCCGCTACTTTGTTATTGTACCACCAACTAAATCTTGAATTTTTCCGCTTATTCTGAAGAAGAAATTCTGCGTCATAAAGCCTTGAAATACGTCATTATTTTTGTTGCTTTCTTCCTTGACTTTCTCCTTCATTACTTCGCATATAATATTCAAAACTTAATTGGCGGAGCAATAGTGTAACACTTCACATAATATTATTCGCTTTATAAGTTATGGTTTAAAAAGCATTATCATTTATCTCTTAAGGCAGCACCGCATTAAAATTGTGCAGTGCTGCCTTATAGTTTTGTATTTACAAAATCAGAGCTTTTCCTTGATCAACAGCTGTTACAAAGTGGCAAGCCATACGCCCAGCCAGTCCCAGATACAGCATATTGCTGATTCTGCATCAGCCTCATAATCACCGTTTTCTATGTTGCAGATGGTGTTTATCTCAAATTTTATAGTATCATAAAGCGCAGAAAGACTTGCTGAAACCAGACCTCCCGCTTCACCGCACATTCCGATCACATAACTTGCAACACTGATAGCAGTATCCATAGCATTGGATAGGGTAAATATCATATATTCACGCATTACATCTTCGCCACGCTCTGCATATTCAAAAATAAAATCATAATTGGCATATCTCATCTCCATAGCCGAGCCAAGTGCAAATGCTCCGCTGAACATTCCGAGCATTCCGGATGCACGTCCTATTGGGTCAAAGTCTATTCCTGCCTTCAGAAAATCACAGTAGCTTGTCGCAATACTGAGGTCTGCAAGCTCAAAGTTAATTAAAAACAAATTATTGTTCAGTACGAATAAATCAGGGAAATCCATTGATGAACCGCCTGCCGTGCCGCCGGATATCATGTATGATGCTGAACAGGTATCAGGATCAAGAGCTATATACGCCGTACCTGTCCAGTCACCTATTGAAAGAGTTTCAGGTACTAATTCAATAACAAAGCCCTGATTTATGAAGTTTCTTATCTCGTTTTTTACCGAATCCTTGATATTGCATTTTTCAAGCTGTGCATCTGAATTTGCGGATGTCAGGTAACAGAAGTCGATTCCTTGTTTTGCAGCGGCATTCATAACACTTATTGTTGAGATGCAGCTCTTTTCCTTATCAATAAGCTGTTCCCAGATATATCCCTCTAAGTATGATTCTATTGTTCCTGCGCTGAGAATATATTTCTTTTCCATGTCCCTGTTTCCTGTGCGGCTGATAACCGATGTACTGTTAAAACCAACATCAATATAAAATGAACCATAATCAAGAGATGTAACACTTCCGAACATAGCCTCTCTTTTAAACTGGTAACCGGTAATAGCCAGTCCAAGATGCCTTACTTTGTCAATATTCATTTCAGCCTCAAAGATTGAATCCATATTATCACAGAGTGAGAAATAGTACTTTCCTGCAAAATCAAGAAATGCGCCTATTTCTTCAGGAGCACAGGCATTTTTCCCTGTAAAATTATCTTTGGCATTATCCATTCTGTGCTGTGCAGCCTTTGCCTCATCCGGAGATATTGTTTGCAGATCAAGATTCAGCGCATATACGGAACCACTGTATACAGTATCATTAAGCATAGTTGTATTTCCGCTTTCGCTGATGCTTACTATCATTTCCTGAACTGAACCAAGTGAACACTCATCTGAACCCTTGTACTTTTTGCTTCCGACATTTACTACCGGAACAACATTTACAAGGTATGCCGGAACTTCTGTAAGATTTTCGTATCTGTCAATAACTTCCTGATCGTACTGTGATGCTGGTTCAAAATCAATTACAACAGACTTTCCGTAAAGTTCAGATACAGGCGCACTTATAAGGTCATCATATCCGATACTTATTGATACAGTATCTTTATCACTGTCCTTTATGAACGAATAACGTTCGTCCACACTGACTGTCGTATACGGAAGTGATGAAGGTATATAAGCATCATTTGTAAATTCTATGTCACTGTAGTAACATTCTATTGTATCAGGAACACTTACGGCCTCACCGAATGCTTCCTTATTTTCAGCCGAAGCGTTGTTGACCATTTCCAGAAGTGCTTTATCATTCTCAGTGTAGTCTGCCTTGACACTTTCTGTTCTGATATCAACTTTCTTGAAGCTCGGATCAAGTTGAACCCATACCTTATCGCCGCTCATATTGCCTGTACCACGATAATCTGTATATGGTATATATGCTTCAGCCCACGTTCTTGTCATCTTATAGCCGACAACTGTGCCGTTGTTTTTTATTTTCTTTACATCTCTGTAACCTGAAGCCAGAATACGTCCTGCTGCATCGATGTCATCTGAACCGGTTATTTCCAGTGCCTGATCTGGGGTGATCTGAACAGTACCTGTTACATATCTTGCAGGGATATTTCTTGCTCTTAAAAGCGCTATGAGCAAAGAAGCCTGATCTATATCATTTCCGCCTGTCTGTGCAAGCGTTATTAGCGCACCTTTTTTTGAACCTGTATATGTTTCTGTCTTTATTGTATTCTTTACAAAAAGATAGATATTATTCGGATCATCAAGTTCTTCGGCAAGCTGTACAAGGATTTCAGGTATTTCTGTATTGCCGTCATATTTCAGATCATCAGGCTTTGGCTCAGGTGAATTGACAGTTACGGATTTCATACTCATACTGCCTGTGATCTCCTCTACGCTTTTGGGGGATGATTCAATATTAGGCGCAGCATCTGATCTGTGATGTTCATCAGGATCTGAAAAGCTGTTTCTTACGATCTCAAGGTTTTTCTCGGTATCTATGCCGCTTTTCAATTCGCTGAGAGCAGCAGAAGTCTGTGCATATCGAACATTCAGCTCGTTCTCATATTTATTCTGACGCTCTTTTATTTCATCGCTTGCCCATTCGTTTATATCAAGTGAATAAGCTTTAACTTCTTCCCTTGCCTCATCCATCTCATTCATTATCATATCGCAGACAGATGAAATTTCTTCGGCATTATTCTCTTCACAGGCATCAGCGAGCTGTTCAGCTACTGAAACTGTATCATCTGCCTGTACTATTTCAGCAGATAATTCTCTCGCTCTTACTTTATCATCAGAAACAGGAGCTTTACTGTTCTTCAGCACCTGATATGAGTCCCCTGTTACAGAACAAATAAAAGCTGCTGCAACAGACAGTGCTGCTGTTCTCAATATAATACTTTTTTTATTCATTATCTTCGTTTCCCCCTTTTCTTCTTAATAATACAATTCCTGCCAGACTAAATATGCTTATCATCCACATATATGCAGGAATAGCATTGTCCCCTGTTTCAGGTGAACTACTATTTCTTTTTGATGTGGTTTTCGCAGTCTTTGCAGTAGTTGCAGAAGTGGTTTTTGAAGCAGTGTCTGAAGAAACTGAAGTTGTTCCGGTTTCTGTTTTTTCCTGAATGATTCCGTCGTAGTCAAGATCATATGAAGAACCTTTAAACAAAACTGTCAGAACAGCCGAATAATCGCCGTCATAGTTATTGTCAAGATCGAAAGCGGTATTTCCTGTTATTGTCTCCCCTGCTTTTATTGAGGCAGGCTCTGCATAAGTATAGACAAGTTCATTTGTATCGACTTTATACACATTAACTGTTATCTCGGCTTCTTCTGCATCCTTTTGTCCTGTATTTCCTACTGAAAACTCAGCATTTCCCTTTTTGCCTGAAGATGTAAGGTCAAGACTGCCGCTGAATACGGTTTCTCCGCTGACAGTGAATTCAGCGGTATCGGATGAAAGTTCAACATCATCCTGCTTTACGGTTGCCTTTACAAGATAATTGCCGTCTGCAAGTTTTCCCGGAGCAACTGCATCTGAATGCTCTGTGTATGCATCGGGGTTAAGTGAACCTACATTGTGTGAAAATGACATTATCTCTTTATTTGCACTATCATAAAGCTTTATGTCAAGTACAAGATCATTTTCTGTCATTGCGCTGCTGTTATTTGATACATCTCCTGTAATATTAACAGGATCAGTTAATGAATAGTTTTTCTTGTCGCTTGCGATAAAGTTGCTTATGCTCTTTTCATTTTCTATTCTGAATGAAGTTTCTGCTTCTGCTATTTTTTTCTCTCCTTTATACCAGACTATTGAGGCTTTATAGCGTCCTGCAGTTTCAACAGGTATTTCCCATTCAACTGTATCTGCTGAATGGATATCAGCATCAAGATGTTTGCCTTTTTCAGATAATAGTTCAGCAGTCCTGCCGTCGGATTCATCATATATTGCTATGCTCATATCGGCTGTTCTGCCAAATGTCATTGATAAAGTATCTGCACTTATCTTTACTTTTTCGCCATAGGAATAAATTTTCTTGTCAGTATTTATTGAAGTACTGATTTCTGAATCAGCAAATGGAAGAATATATTCTTCACTTACATTATTTGCATTATCTACGGCAAAAATATGTATATACTGCTGCTCGGAAAAATCTTCAGGTTCAATTTCGATAACAGCCCTGCCGTTTTCATCTGCCTTGACTATTCCGATGACATTAACGTTATTCTCATCATATTCAATTAGTTCAGGTTTCGGTTCACTGCTTGGATCAAGTTTTACTGTAAATCCTGCAAGACCGCTTAAAGCAGTATGTCTTACTACATTTGAAAGAACACTTTCTTCTTCGCTGTTGGCAGGATTAGCACTGATATAATATTCATACTCTGTTGCATTATCAGCAGAGCCTACGTTTATTACAGCTTTTCCGCCTTCATTTTTAGAAGAGATCACGGATGGGATATCAGGTGCATCAATATCATAGAATGATGCATCCTTAGCTGTAGTCTGCTGTGAGATCTGATAGAGATAAAAAAGGGTATTTGCTAATATTTTTCTTTCATCATCAGTAGCCTGACCTGTACTGTCTCCGGTCTGTATCATACCAAGATTATCCTTTGTACAAAGATAAAATCCGTCAGTATAGCCTGTATCAGGATAAACATATTTGGAATTATTAAGAGTTATCCATTCGGTTGCATCAACAATATACTGGGCTGTTGAATGTGTATTCGGAACAGTAAGATCACCTTTAATGTTCCAAGGATAATTTGTTAAAGTTCCTGTCTTTACTACCGATACAGATGTTGTTCGGCTGATATTCCATACACCTATCATAAGTCCGGCTTTTTCAGCAAATCTATTAAAAACATTTTGTCCGATAGTATCATGACCAAATAAAACACCTCTGCCGCTGTCAACGAATTCGTTTGTTGCATCATATGAAGCATCATTGAGGTCAATATTGCTATTACTATCAGCTGCACCAAAAAATATTACGTCATACTTCCAGCTTCCGTCCTGATTTAAAAGATATTTATCAGGCTCGGTATTGAATTCATTTATGTGGACAGAATCAATGTCAAATATATCCATACCTGCTGGTGTTTCAGTTTCACTTAAAGTTGTGGTCATCCATTCTTCAAGATACGGCAGATATGGATAAACATTAAGGACTTTGATATTTTCCTCCTCATTCCAGATCGAACGAGGCTCCCATGTACTGTTGTTAGTTTTTCTGTAAAGCTGATAACTGTAACTCTCCGCATCATTGCTGATATCATTCCATGTCATGTCTATCATGTCGGATTTCTCACCGCTTACAGCACTGTTCAGTATAAGGCTCTGCTGAGGTCTGTCAACTACCTTGAGTGTGCGGCTGCCTTCCTTGATGAGATTGCCCTCTGAATCAAAAAGCTTTGCATTTACAATATACTCGCCGACATTTTTTACTTTGAAAGTAAGCTGATCTCCGCTGCTGTAGATCGGAAATTCTGCTTTTCCGTCGAAATATTGTATTTCGCCTTTTTCAATAACTGCATCAAATGATGTTTCGGCAATAATATTATCTTTTTCGGATACTTCAAGTTCAATTTTTCCATTGTATACATCATTTGAATAATAATTTATCTCTGCACCGGCATTAATTTCCGTTTCATTTCCGGCATATACATAATAATCGCTTAGTACAGGACCAAACCAGTTTACTTCAAATTGAGTATCATCTTCGGCATTGAGCTTTTCGTTTATAACAGGCTGATCTGATACCTCAAGATCTGTAATTGTGCGCAGTACTTCATTTCCCTGAACATAGCATCCGACAGATACTTCATAGATTCCGACCGCAGATGTATCAGGTTTGAATGTCAGTGACAGATCCTTTATATGATTTTTTTCAGGAACAAGTGTCACGTCCCTGACCGTTGATTCAATCTCTTTGCCATCCTTGGTTACAATAGTTTTGATCTGTACAGAATTTTCAACATTTGATGCATAAAGAAGATCATATGAAACATTTACTTCGGCATCTGTATTTACAAGAACTGCACGTTTATCAAGTTCAACATTAAGCTCAGATACTTCTGTAGCATAATTTGGTTCTGCTGAAGAAAAATTGATATTGATTCTCTGACTTTTAAGCAGTCTGTCTTTATTGGATAATTCGGCAAGCACAAAAATATCCTCTCCGTCAGGTTCGGCAAGCTTTAATTCGCTTAAATCTGTCTCAACAGCATTTCCGTCAGCCTTGCACAATACCTTTAAAGATTGTTCATCTACCGCTGTTTTTCCGTTGTATAACGTAATTTTCAGGTCAAGCTCAGTATCGCAGTTGCTTGTATAACCAATGAAGGTCTTGCCGCTGATAGTACTTGACTGTTCAGCACTTGCATTATTGCTTGATAATGCAGTATCAAAAGCCGTTATGTCTATTCTGTTTTCAAAATTTATGCCGTTGAGAAGCCTTACTGCGACTGAAGTTGCTTCAATATTCTCTGCAAAACTTCCGTCGGATTTTTCAGCCTTGTCAAGTTCCTGTACAATACTATAATAGTCTATTTCCTTGTTGACTGCCTGTTCTGCAAGATATTTCCATAAAGTTTTTCTAATTCCGCTGTCAGAATAATCATCTGATGATTTACTTTCAAGGTAGCTGAGTGACGGTTCCAGAACTGAAACATCAAAATTGTTTGCACTGAGATATCTTCCCACATTGTAAACTACCATAGACGTGAGTATATCATCACTGTCACTTGCTTCTGTATATGAAAAACCACCGTCTTTGTTGACTGAATTCATAAGATAACTGCAAATGGCTGTTCCTGAAAGATCATTGCTGGAATAATTGGTATCGTTTACCGCTTCAAGAACAAGGACAGAATCAAGGATATCGCTTCCATATTCAGGAAATATTCCAAATCCACCGTCAGAATTTTGTTTTACTTCCATTTTCAGCAGATACTCTGCATTCCCGAAAGAAGCTGCAAGCCTTGATGAAATGTCGGTATTGTCATATTCTATAACACCTTCTGCCCATTTTTTACTCTCCTCAGGAACGTTTTCACCTGATGCTCTGAGAGCTGTCACCGATTCAGCAGTATCATTTACCAATCCGCTGTTACCAAAACTTCCGTTTTCATTTTTTTGGGATTTAATAAAAGAAACTGCTTTATCGGTTATGGTTTTGCTGAGATCTTTGGTGCTTGTTGATGTCGGACCGTTAGCTTTGACATTAATCATTGCAACTGTATTCAACACCAATACACCGCTGAGAAACACAGAAATTTTCTTATTTCGCTTTCTCACGCTGCCTTCTGATAATTTCAACTTGATCATACTCCTTTACATATAATATTGATATAGAAAACACCAAAAAAATTATATCACAAAACCTGTCGCTTTGTCAATGCATTATTTACCTTTGACGAGCCATAAATCGTATTATTTTTTACAGAAATATTCTTTTTCGCAGAGAGTATCTGTAAATATGCTTTGTACAACGCCCTCTTAACGGCGATACTCATACATAAGTTTTTACTCTTTATCGGGGAAAAAACTTTTTCAAATCGGTATGGATCATTTTATGGAATAAGGGTGATCAATATGTCAGGAAACAGCTTCTGGGATAGAGTATCAGGTGTGTACGATTTATTTGAAAGAGCGTACAACAGAAAATGCTATGACGGCACAGATATAAGAATAGCAAAGGAGATGTCTTATGAGCGTCTCTAAAAGCCCTATACAAAGAGGAGAAAAAGTAGTATAATAAAGATATGGAAAACAAACAATTAAGTTTCTTTGATACAGAGAACAAATACGAAAGATTAACAAAATTAGGAGATCCGCTTGAAAGATTGAATGAAATAATAGATTGGGAAATGTTCAGGGAAAAACTCACATCAGTGTGTCAGAATCCCGAAATAATCTCGCTCCGTCCGCCAACATTGACAGAACCTGATAGAAATGCTGTCAGGTCGTGCCGACGGTGTGAAACTCAAAAACAGCTCAGAATTCTCACACGTCGGGCAATTTATTGTAGCATTTCTCTCAGAACCCGTCAAGGTCAAGTCACCTTCGGTGATGGCTGCATTATGCCTCCGGTTCAAAATCTAAAAACAGCTCTGTTTTCAGGCATAACAAAGCACTCTCTCAAATTGAAAGAGTGCTGTATGTCATGTTGCATAAGCCACACGGTGAATCAAACCAATAATAGTCCGAAATCGCTGTCACGGTTGGAAATTTCTCATATGACGAGGAATGCATTCGGGTGATACAAAATTGTGTTTTCCAGCCCGGAATACTATTCATTCAGTGAATATAATAGACTGTTGCAGTATCATAAATATACCATTCGTAATTTATTCTATGCAATTCGATAGAATGAATCTGCAAACCATATTATCCGGATCCTGAAACTGGATACTGGAGAAGATATGCTGTATTTCTTTTTGAAATTCATTTGTATCTTCATCTAAAACAGATAACATTGGTAAAAGAAAGAGCTTTTCCAGTTCATTGGAATTGTCAAGAAATGTGCAGTCATAGAATACCCAAAATCTGAAATAGGCAATATCAGGCAACGTGATGGGAGCGTTGCTTTGAATTTCTTAGTGCCACAGGTGGTAGACCGCCTTCATTGAAGCTGTTGATTCTTT
>JAZUGG010000033.1:0-8953 GCA_045641105.1 Ruminococcus sp.
GAACCGACAGGTGAGACACAGAGTCCCCCTAAGAAGCAGTAAACCGAGCGAAGCAACGGTTTACGGACTGTCCGCAGTCATATACCTCGGCTTGACCGACGAAAAAGCTTTAATCTATAAAAGTAAATGCTGTTGCCATGCAAAGAAACACCATTTATATTGACATACGTTTTGATATTCGTTATAATGGTATTATGGGGATTTTCGTTTACACGAACTTTTTATAATGTGGAGGAAATTATGAAAGCATTAAGGCTTACTGCTATCGCCCTTTCAGCAATACTGATGTCGGCTTCACTTGCCTGTACAGACAGATATTCGGCTGATTCGGCGATTGACACCAAAGTATCTTTTGACAGCTTTGATGCCTCGGTAAACGGCGGAGAACCGATACGAGGCGTTGACGTATCATCAATAATCGCCGTAGAAAAGGCTGGCGTAAAATTCTACAATGACAACGGCGAGGAACAGGACATATTCAAAACGCTTTCCGAACACGGCGTGAACTATATCCGTGTGCGTGTCTGGAATGAGCCGTATGACAGCGAAGGTCACAGCTACGGCGGCGGAAACAATGATGTCTATACCGCAGGTCTTATCGGCAAACGTGCCGCAGAATACGGCATGAAGCTTCTTGTGGATATCCATTACTCCGACTTCTGGGCAGATCCTGCAAAGCAGACACGCCCGAAATACTGGGCACAGCACTCAAATCAGGTTCTTGCAGGCGAGATATACAAATGGACTTCATGGGTACTGAAATCAGTCACTGAGGCAGGCGGCGATATCGGCATGGTACAGGTCGGCAATGAGACAAACTGTTTCTTCTGCGGCGAAAAAGATATGCGTGAGATATGCAAGCTTTTCGCAAGCGGCAACAAGGCAGTACGTGACTTTGACAAAAACATTCTCATAGCGCATCATTTTGCAAATCCTGCATCAGGTCATTTTGCATGGTATGCGCAGATAATGAATGAATGCAATCTTGATTACGATGTTTTCGCAACGTCATATTATCCGTACTGGCACGGCACACCTGAAAACATGACAAAGGTCATGAAAGAGATAGCCGACAAATATAATAAATATGTAATGGTCGCAGAAATAGCCTATCCGCATACAAACGAGGACGGCGACGGCTTTGCAAATGACGTTCATCTCGGTGCGGAGGGACTTGAATTCGCATATGATATTTCGGTTGACGGTCAGGCAAAATGCCTTACTGATGCATTTCAGGCTATTGCAAACGTAGGCACAAAGGGACTTGGTGTTTTCTACTGGGAACCTGCATGGCTCGGTGTTCAGAACATTGACTGGGCACAGCGCAATAAACTGTGGAACGAGTGCGGTTCAGGCTGGGCAAGCGACTATGCAAAGGAATATGACAAGGATGCAATTGCGGCAGGCGGTTCAGGCTTTGACAGTCAGGCGCTGTTTGACTTTGACGGAAAGCCGCTTGAATCACTTGACGTTTTCCTGAATATCCTTCCGCAGACACAGAAGCCGCAGATAATCGAAGAACCGTATACATTGGGCGATATCGACAAAAGCGGTGAAGTTGATGTGTATGACATGATAATGCTGAGAAACAATGTCATTGACGGAATATTTACAAAAAGCGGAGACATGAACTCTGACGGCGCAGTTAATACGGCTGACCTCGTTGTTCTTCAGAATCAGCTTTTGGGAAGGAACTGAGCGAAACAGATGTACGAAAACAAAACTGAGGAAATACCTGTAAAAGCAGTCCTTGCCTGTGTGGATACGGGCGAATTTGATGCGGAGGCATCGATAAAGGAACTTGCCGAGCTTGCCGCAACAGCCAATGCCGAGGTAGTCGGAAGCGTTATCCAGAAACGTCAGGCTTTTGATTCGGCATACTGCATGGGTGAAGGCAGGCTTGCCGAGTTAAAGGAACAGCTTGAAGCGCTTGAAGCTGAACTTGTCATCTTTGACCATGAACTTACAGGCGTTCAGGTGAGAAATATAGAAAATCTTCTTGAAGTGCGTGTCATTGACCGTACTACGCTCATTCTCGACATTTTCGCACAGAGAGCACGTACCAAAGAAGGTAAATTGCAGGTTGAGCTTGCACAGCAGAAATACCGTCTGCCACGCCTTACAGGAATGGGTACATCGCTCTCCCGTCTCGGCGGCGGTATCGGAACGAGAGGCCCAGGCGAAACAAAGCTTGAAACCGACAAACGCCATATCAGACAGCGTATCGCATCGCTTGAGGAAGAACTCGACGAATTGCAGAAGCACCGTAATTTTGCACGTTCAAGGCGAAAGAAGGACGGCATACTCTGTGCGGCTATCGTAGGATATACCAATGTCGGCAAGTCAACTCTGCTGAATGCGCTGACAGATGCGGGCGTTCTTGCCGAAAACAAGCTTTTTGCCACGCTTGATACAACTTCACGCTCAATTGAACTGCCAGACGGAAGAAGCGTAATGCTCATAGATACCGTCGGTCTGATACGCAGACTGCCGCATAATCTTGTTGAGGCTTTCAAGTCCACACTTGAAGAAGCGGCGGCGGCTGATGTTATCCTCAACGTTCAGGATCTTACATCGGGCGAAATAAAGGAACAGGCAGAAGTCACAGAGCATCTTCTTTCTGAACTCGGCTGTGACGGAATTCCGCAGATATACGTCATGAACAAGGCTGATGCGGCTGAATTTACAGACACAGTTTTCGAGGATGACCATACAGTTCTGATAAGTGCAAAGGAGCAGACGGGATTTGACAGACTGCTTGAATGCATCATGAAAAATCTCCCTGAAACTGCAAGACGCATGAAACTGCTCGTCCCATATGACAAGACTGCTTTCATCAACAGGATTCGTCAGGAAGGAAAAATATTCTCCGAGGAGTATATGTCAGATGGTACAGAAATCGACGCTCTTGTCGATATTAAACTATTAAAAGAAGCCGAAGTGTATTTGATTAAGACATAATTCATAATTAACAGTTAAGAAATATTGCACAAAGGATAAATCATAGTTTTGTATAATATTATCCTTAAAACATCTGCTCGTTTGTCAACTTTGACCATAATTGAATGATTTTTTATCAGATTTTTCAAATTTTGCTGATATTCAATTATACTATTGAAAAAACTTCTGGAATATGTTATAATTCTCTAAAGATACTATTTGTGGATTTGGGATTGTCCATGCATTTTAGATGCATGAACTTTTTCAGAAGGGGGAAAAAATGATAAAGAAAATTGCTGCGTTTTTTTTGTCGGTGTCACTGCTTGCATCCTTTTCAGGATGTACTAAAAAGGATGCCGATATATCTGAAGATAGCCAACCTGTCAGCACGACCTCTGTTGTTGAGGAAACGACTGAACCGCTTACTCTTTCAGATGACGCTACATCAAATAAGGAGGGTGCGGTAAAGCACATCAGTCCTATGGAAAAAATAACTGTAAATACAGGCACTCAGCAAAAAGCCGGCTGCGTAATAGGCCGTGCCGACGGTACAAATACAATTAAGCTGAAGCTTGCAGACTTTATCCGTGAAGGGGATTACATTACATCTTTTACATTCGTTATTCATTCAGATAATGGAAGTATCGGTGAATTCAAGGGCGGCTGCGGCATCTCCGTAGAGGAAGGCAGTCCTGCCGCAAATAATCCGGGCTGGTTTCAGAGTCCTGATTTCACTGCTCCGACGCAAGGTTCATACGGTGAGATAACGTGGAATGTCCCTTCGGATGTAGCCGAATGCGTTAATCCGAACGGTGAAATTCTTTTCGGCTACTGGTGGGGAAATACAACATCCATCTCGCTTGATGATGTTATATGTTCATATTCACGTACAAAAAATGTTCCGGTGGATGGCACTTATACAGAAGAAATCGGCACAAAAATGAAATACGGCACAGAAACAGGAAGTCTCAGCATTTCTGATGCAAAACTCCCTGAAGGCTGTGTACCGCAGGTAATTACATACAAGATAAGCTCAACAGGAAACCTGAGAAAATTCAACGGTTCTGTGGGATATAATTCCGACACAAACTGTCTTGGCCCTGAAGCCATTGCCACATATATAAACGGCGCATCGGCTGAAATAACATGGTTCGTTCCTCAGGCAACAGGCAGCTTCACACCGGGAAACGGAGAATTCCTCTTTGATTTCTGGTGGAGCGAGCAACAGGAAATAACCGTTGATTCTATCACTGTAAAATACTGTTCGTCCGCTACTTCATCAAATTCCGAAATAATTTACGGCAAGCCGAGCGGAGTTGCCGCCATCGAATCCATGGGCTTCCGTTCAGCCAAGGAAATAGTCAGTGATATCAAAGTCGGCTGGAATCTCGGAAACTCTCTTGACAGCTATAATACAGGCTATACAGGCAGAGATACCGAAATAGGATGGGGAAATGTCAAGACCACTCCCGAAATTATCAAATCAGTCAAATATGCAGGCTTTAATGCAATAAGAATACCTGTAACGTGGGGCGAGCATCTTAACCCCGGCAACGAAATTGACAGTGACTGGCTCAACAGAGTTCAGGAAGTTGTTGACTATGCGTATAATGAAGATATGTATGTTATCATAAATATGCATCATGATGACTATATCTGGTTCAATCCGAGCAGTGTCGCATATAACAGTGACAGCAAAAAGCTCAAGGAAATATGGAAACAGATAGCCACACGCTTTGCCGATTATGATGACAGACTGATATTTGAGGGCATGGACGAACCACGAAATGTCGGCAGTTCAAAGGAATGGTCAGGCGGTACTGAAGATGAAAGACGAATCGTAAATGAATATGCAAAGGATTTCGTCAGTGCAGTACGTGAAACAGGCGGAAAAAATGCCGAAAGAACGCTTATCGTAACATCATATGCTGCCTCATGTGAGACTATCGCTCTCAATGATGTACTCATACCAAGCAGCCCGAATATAATATTCTCAGTTCATTACTATGCTCCGTGGAGATTTTCAAACGGTAGTGATACAGTGTTTGATGTCATCGGTCAGGCTGAACTGACAAGTAAATTCAATGAACTCAAAACAAAGTTTGTTGATAACGGAATACCTGTCATAATCGATGAATTCGGATGTGTAAATGTTGCAGATCAGGCAACAAGAGCCTCATACTACAGCTACTATATCGCTTCTGCAAAGAGCTGCGGCATAAAATGCTTCGTATGGGACAACGGCATTGTTGAAGGCGATGACGGCTATGCAATTTTTGAAAGAGAAAATCTTGACTGGAATACAGCTATTCTCGACAGCATTATCGGCAGTACAGATCAGTGACAATATGTTCCTGTAAATAACGGCGGTACTTATATAGAAGTTTGTACCATTTATCGGGGAGAACCCTTTTTCAAAATGGTTTCCCTCAATAATAAGCATAAAGTTTCTATATGAGTACCGCCGTTAAAAAACTCCCGTTTTTTCGGGAGTTTTTTTATCGCATAAATATACCTGCGGCTGCTATCGTACCTATAACGAACAGGATACTGACAGTAAATCCGATACAGCAAGTTGTAAAGGCAAAACGGTCAAAAACGTAGCCTCTTGGATTCAGCCGCAAATTATACTCCTTATCGGATTTATAGAGTTTACTGCGGAAAAGCCCTTCTTCAGGGAATACATTTGGATAGGTATTCTCGCCGATAGTATAATAAGCAGAACTGAATCTGTTTTTGGGATTTTTTTCTATGTGTGAGAAATAACCTTTTGTTTTTTTCGAGGTGACGAGTCTGAAAAAGAAATAGAAGAAAAGAACGGATATGGATGCAAATATCAGCCACAGCAGAATAGTTGCGGCGGCTATAAGGATAATCGGCTTTACACCGAGTACAAGTGCAAGAACTACAATTACTGCAATTACAGCGAAAAATTCCATAACATCACCTCTATTATAGTTATTTACTCTGCCGATGAAGATGACTCATCTGTAAAATTGCTGTCGTAAAGCACATATGTCCATTCAACCCTGTCACCGTCAGAGAGCACAGTCTGACTGCATCCGAAATCGGAAAAATTGCCGTTGATATAGAAAGTCCAGCCTGACATACTGTCGCAGTCTGTTTCATAGAGATTGGCAATTCCCTCGATATATTCACTTCCGAATGCCGATGACCATTCCGACTCCATGTGTATCTTATTTTCTTTGCACACTCTGTCAAGAACATCAAAGGCAGTTTCGCCCTCGCTGAATTTCACCTGTGTTTCAGGGAATACAACTCCGTCAGGCGGAAGGATATCCCGTTTTTCCTTGGCAAGGCCTGCGTTTTCTTCAAGAGCTGCCGAGCAGTCTATCGAAAAATTACAGGTATACTGTTTTTTCGGTTCATTTTTGTTCTGCTTTTCCGAACAGCCGACTGTTATAAGGAACAGTGCCGACGTAAAGAGCAGAGGGATCTTTGCATAGTTTTTCATTTTTTACCTCCAAAATCTGATTTTGGGGAAAAATACAGCTTTTAGCCATACTCTCCTTACCCAAGATGTATAGTTGATATGATACGGCAGTTCTCCTGACTTATGATCTGCGGAAAACCGCAGATGAAGCACCTTCTCGGAAAGACCAATGGATAATTGCTTCACTTGCGTCAAATACAGTAATGGCAGTTGCTCAGGATTCTCACCTGATTCCCTGTTAGTCTACTCAGCATTCAGCCTTTCAAACCGTATCAGTTTGTATTATATCATGCATTGAATATTTTGTCAACATACTGTGCAGTATGCTTCATGACAACAGCATTTACTTTTATAGATTAAAGCTTTTTCGTCGGTCAAGCCGAGGTATATGACTGCGGACAGTCCGTAAACCGTTGCTTCGCTCGGTTTACTGCTTCTTAGGGGGACTCTGTCCCCCTCGTACACCCCCTGCAAGGGAGCGAGCTTTTTCTCGGCTGTCGCCTCGGTCGGTGCTTCTGCTTCGCAGAGGTGTTCACCGAACACCCGCACCCCTTGACCCCGCAATATGTGGCTTCGCCGCTTGTATATTTTTTTAAATGCTGTTGCCGTGTACAAAAAGCGGTCAGTTTTTACGCTGACCGCTGTGCATATTATTTATTATTTCTGCGATTCAAGGAACGAATCAAATGTCATATCCTTGCCGCCCTGTGTTGAGGAGAACGCATAGAATGCAAGTATGAGTGATGCATCTCTTGCATCGATAGTTCCGTCATCGTTTACATCGCCCTTGCCTGCGCCTGATGTCTGAGTTGTCGTTGTTGCAGTAGTAGTAGTTGCTGATGCCTTTGTTGTGGAGACTGTTGTGGTCTTAGGCGGTTCGCCTTCAAGAACCTCGAACTTATAGCCGTAATCATTGGCATAGTGCTCTGCAAATGAATCCTTGTATGACCTGACTGTTACCTTTTCAGGTGAATATAAAGTATCTTCTCCCGCTAAGATACTGCATTCAGGATTGTATACAGTAACAGATGTCAGTGAAGAACATTCACCATATGCACTCTTGCCGACACTTCTTACATTTACAGGAATAACCGCTTCTTTCATTGCTTCGCAGCCATAAAATGCATTTTCTGCAATTGATTTGATATTTGACGGTATATCAATTTTTTCAAGTGATCTGCAATTATAGAATGTACCTTCCGGAATTGTTGAAATTCCCTTGCCAATTGATACGTTTTCAAGGAAATAACAACTGCTGAATAAATAATTACCTGTTACTTTCACACTGTCAGGTATATTTATTGATGATAATGATTCACACGTAGAAAATGCATGGTCTCCGATAGAAACCAGACCTTCATTCAGTTCAGCACTTATAAGAGAAGCGCAGAAACTAAAGGCATTTGTGCCTATTGAAGCAACATTTTTTCCGAATGTAACATCAGTAAGTCCTGAACATTCACTAAAAGCCCTGTCGCCAATAGCCGTAACACTGTCAGGAATTGTTACAGAAGCAAGCATCGGACAGCGAACAAATGCCGATTCAGGAATCGATTCAAGTGCATCATTGAATTCTATTGAGTTAAGTGTTGAACAGCTGCCGAATGCACCTTCTCCTATAGATTTTACATTTTTGCCGAACTTTGCTTTCACAAGGGTTGAACAGCCATAAAATGCATTACTGCCGATAGCATCAACACTGTCAGGAATGGTCAGCGACGAAAGTGCAGCACAGCCGTTAAATGCACTATTGCCTATAGTCTTTACGCTGCTGCCTATCTGAATGCTGCTTGCAAGCTCATCGCCATAAAATGCACTTGTACCAATTGACTCAACACCGTTTCCGATCACTATTTCCGCAGCCGAATTGCAGTTTGAAAATGCCTCTGTGCCTATGGAAGTTACAGTATCGGGAATTATGATCTCAGGCAAATTAATACAGCTGCTGAAAGCGTAATCACCAATAGTTTCCAGTCCGTCATTTAAATTGATCAATACCAGACTTCTGCATCCGTAGAATGAATTTTTGCCTATGGTTTTAATTGTTGAAGGCAGTTCAACCTCAATAAGTCCGTCACAGCCATAGAAAGCATCATCTCTTATTACTGTAACAGGCAGATCATGATACTTTTCCGGAATAGCTACCATGCCTGTTACCGGAGTTGAGCCATGTGCAACTTCAACATGGTCGTCACAAATAACAAAATTATAAGAATTGGTCACATCCGCACTTACGGTAAATCCCGTATCTGATGCCATATCAGCTAAATAAGGCATAGTGCCTCCGATAATGCATAATGAAAGTATTGCCGCTGTAATACGTTTTATCTTCATGGTTTATAACTTCTTATTTATAAAATAATATGTGATTATTATATCACCTTATACAATCTTTGTCAACAAAAAACGTACAAAAAAGCATGGCAACAGCATTTACTTTTATAGATTAAAGCTTTTTCGTCGGTCAAGCCGAGGTATATGACTGCGGACAGTCCGTAAACCGTTGCTTCGCTCGGTTTACTGCTTCTTAGGGGGACTCTGTGTCTCACCTGTCGGTTC
>JAZUGG010000034.1:0-5595 GCA_045641105.1 Ruminococcus sp.
AATTTTTCTGCTTGTCCTGAAGAAGAAATTCTGCGTCAGAAAACCTTGAAATACGTAAGTATTCCTGCGGCTTTCTTCCTTGACTTTCTCCTTCATTACTTCGCATAAAATATTCAAGACTTAATTGGCGGAGCAATAAAATCAAATCGGAGGTAACTTTATGTACAACGATATCAAACTTGAAAAAGGCTTATACAATCTCAGCGGCAAATCATTCACTGCCGCCCTTGAAGAACTCGATCCGTCATCAGCTTACAGCGGCACTCCGCTTGAAAAGCTTGATGCCTTTGAACGTCAGCTTAAACGCTTCAATATCCGTATCAAGGGTGCGGACTGCGACTGCGTTGAAAAGTTTTTCTCAACTACGGAATCAGCAGTGCTTTTCCCTGAATTCGTCACAAGATGCATCAGAAAAGGCTTTGACGAAACCGTACTCTCAGCCGTATGCGCCGCAAAAACCATGAGTCAGAGCGGTCAGTACCTCGGCTGTACACTTGATGACTCAGCCGCATACACTACAACTGACCAGACAGATTCACTGCCTGCCGCTTCCGTGACCGAGAGCGAGACTGCTACCGTCCTTGCCAAGTACGGCAGACTTATCAGCGCTTCATACGAGGCTGTCCGTCAGCAGAGACTTGACGTTTTCGGCATCATGCTCAGAAGTATCGGTGTGAAGCTTGCTGTTTCCGTAGTAAAAACGGCTGTTGATGTGCTTGTTGAAGATGCTGACGAAATCGAGACAACTGAACTTACATACGCCGACCTTGCCGCCCTCTATGGTACTTTCGACTGCTTTGACATGACGACCGTTATCGCATCTCCTGAAATCGCATCAAAAATCGCCGCTATGGAACAGCTTTCCGAATGCCGTGTAAATGCCGACGGCAAGCTTATTCTTCCGTTCGGCGCTGAACTTGTCAAGACTGCCGCCGCCGATAATGATACTATCATCGGTATCGACCGAACTTTCGCACTCGAATTTATCACAAGCACCGACCTCGTTATGGAGACCGACAAACTCATCGACCGCCAGCTTGACCAGATAACCGTCTCAATTACCTGCGGCTTCAGAAAAATCACACCCGATGCCGTGAAGATACTCACTATCACTACTACGTAATCTGTTTTGGGACATTGAGAGCGACGTTCCCTGCAAAAAACAATTTGTAGGGGATGCCGGTCTCACCTGTCGGCTCGGTCGGTGCTTCTGCGTTGCAGAGGTATCCACTGGATACCCGCACCATCGGCATCCCCTTGACACAAAAATGCAGAATATCCAATTGATACATGAAAGGAGTAACCATGACCAAAGAAGAACTTGAAAAGATAAACAAATTCACACGCCGCAAATTCGCAGAAGATGAGCTTTATACATTTTCCGTTATTCTTTGCGACAACGACATTGACCGTGACCTTGAAAGCTTCTCCGACAAGGCTCTCGACACGCTGAAAGAATGCTTCGTCGGCAAAACAGGCGTTTTCGACCACAATGCAAGCACTGTCAACCAGAACGCACGTATCTATGATACGGAGGTCATATGCGACAATTCCAGAAAAACAAAGGACTGCCGCCCGTACAGATACCTTAAAGCCAACGCTTATATGGTTCGTACTGACGAGAATAAAAATCTTATCGCTGAAATTGACGGCGGTATAAAAAAAGAGGTCAGCATCTCCTGCGCCGCCGCAAAGAAAATCTGTTCAGTCTGCGGCTGTGACAAGAATAAAGACGGATGCAACCACGTCAAGGGCAGATTCTATAGTGACCGTCTCTGCCATACAATTCTCGACAAAATCACAGATGCCTATGAATGGAGCTTTGTTGCTGTTCCTGCGCAGGTCAATGCAGGTGTTACAAAGCGTTTCACGTCAGACGATGTTTCTACATCTTCCGTTACGGCTGACATTAAAGCCGCTGACAATGAACTGCGCCGTGACATACGCCGCCTTGCCTTTTTCGCAGGAGGTACTGCCGCCGCTGAACTTGCTTCGATATCCGCAAAAAATATGACCACTCAGCAGCTTATCAGCTATAAGAAAACATTTGAGAGCCGCTGTAAAGGCGGAGGTATCAGGATTCAGCTTGAATCACCCGAAAAAAAGCCCGACAACAGCGACTTTTCCACAAGATAGGAGGTAACTTATGGATATTGAAACTATCTGCGGCTTATTCACTCTTTTTTCAGGCGAGGATTCGGACGACTATCTCGCAATTATCACCATGTCAATGACGGAAGCAGGGCATCTTGTTAAATCCGATACGTCAATAGCTGATGAACGCCTGAATTATCTCTGCGCCGCACTCGCAAATTATCACTATCATCAGGCTATGTGCAGCCGTCAGAATGCCGCTGTTACATATGCAGGAAAAATGAACCGCTCACAGACCGATATTTCGCTTGCCTATGCCGAAAAACTGCTCAGAAGCTATATGGCTCTGTGCCACGACATAATGAAAGCGACAGACTTCATTTTTATCGGATTTTCAGGCGGAGGGAGGAGTATTCCATGCTGAATGAAATTATTGATGCCGTTATTGACAAGCTCGAAGATTTCGGAGTTGAGGACGTTTACAGCGCATTTGATGCCGCACCGCTCGGCGATAAGGGACACGGCATCTTCACCGTTGTCAGCGTTGCGGAATTTGAAACAAGTTCGCCTATCTATTCACTGAGCTATATTTATCTGCCGTTTAAGACGGAACTTGAGATAAAGGTCACAGGCTCAAAGGATATCTCCATGACCGAGCTTTACGACTATTTCGATGAAAATATCCAGCCTGCGATTGACGATATGACAGACCTCAACTGCTCGCTGAAAAAGCTTTCGGTCAAGTATGACAGCAATATCCAGCGGCTTGTCCTTACTATCAGGATTGCCGCAAACGGGCTGAATAAAATCGAAAGGAGTACGCCATGAGCACTGCAACTTCCCTGACGCATAATGACGCTTTGCCGCTCGTTATCGGAACTCATACGCTTTACTGCCACAACGTCAAGGTCACAATGACAAAGAATGTCATTGAAAATAATTCGGTAATGGGCGGCGCTCTCCTTGAAGGCGTTGGATACAGGGGACTAAGGGTGACTTTTACCTGTAAAATATACAACGATGACGAGCCGTACAGCTTTCTTGTCTATCTGTGCAGCCGTGCCCGTTCATACACGGATTACGACATAACCTATAACGGCGTTGTTTTCAATAACTGCTATATCCTTCACTACGATTTCGAGGACAGCGGCGAAAATTACTCCACAGTCAGAATCACGTTCCTTTCTCAGGACAACATTTCGGAGGTATCTCCATGACAGTTTCAGTCATCACAGTAAAAGAGGATATGAGCACGGCAGAATATACTGATATCCTCTCTTTTTCGTTCAGGAAAAATGCCTATATCCCGTACACTCAGCTTTCAGTCCGGTTCGTCACGCCTACAGGTGTCATTCCTCATGCCGCCGAGGTAAAGCTTGTCATAGACAGCAATACAGTACATCACGGTCTTATCGATACACTTGAAACACGCACTCACGCCGCAAAAAACATACATACCATAACTTCCACGGGCTTTACATCTCTGCTCTGCCGAAACCAGATAGAACCCGGACTGAAGCCGAATATCTCACTCAACAGCCTCATGGACAGCTTCTACACTCTCCCTTATGTCACGCACGAAAACAATACCGATTCAAGCAATTATATCTATGTGAAGAATAATTCGTCAATGTGGGATGCTGTTGCAAATCTTTCGTACAAGCTCCTCGGAACTTACCCCTATATCAGGGAAACGAACAAGGTCATGATAACTCCGTTCACAGCTCCGACTACGTTCACTTTCAACACTTCGGAGGAAATTGTTCTCGGTCAGGGAGTAAGTTACAGGCGGCTCATCAGTAATTATCATATGGCTGATATCAACGGCGAATATGGCACATATGATTTAGAGGACACTGACGTTCTGCAAAAGAAAATTGTCCGCCATGAATATTTTGACCTTGACCGACGATTTCTGCATGATCCTCAGCAAGCCCTTGCCTACAGGGACAAATTCGACAGCCGTGAGAGCAGATTCGCCTATATTGAGTACTGCGGCTATCGTGGCGAGGATCTTTTTGACAAAGTCGCAATAAGTCCGATATCCACTCCGTCACGCATCACCGATATCAGGATAAAAGGCTCGGACAGCCGCATAATCACACGCCTTACATACCATACCGACAAATTCCCGAAAAACTAAGGCAGCACCGCTGTTAAAGATTGTGCGGTGCTGCCATAAAAAAGCCCCGGAACATCAGTTACGATAGTTTCGGGGTTTTCTTTATAGAATATTACCATGTATCTGCTTGTATTCTTTCAGGAATTTATCAAGCGATATCAGTACACTGCAAACGTCAGACTGTTCGATATCCATTTCAAATTCAAAACCGTTTCTGTATCGGGCAGATTTGTTTCTGATGTGTCCCGAAACCTTACAGCGGCATTTGTCATCAAACTGAAAAGTGAGCTGTGTATTGTCAGCATCCATGCCGCTGAGCACTGCTTTTGAATTCCTTGCAAATTCTATGTCATAGGCAGTATCAAGCGACATATAGAAATAAAAGACATTTTCTGCCGAAGTATCACATTCAAAACGACATTCAATTCCGCATGATCTGTAGATGACCTCAAATGAACCTGATTTATATTCCAGCGCAAAATAGCTGTCATCATTTTCTATCTCAAATAAACGGAGATTATCCATAGGCTTGCAGACCTCCTTATCTGTTGAATATGAAACGCTTTGAATTCCTGCGCAGAACAGAGGTCAGAAGCGTACCAAGAACACCGCATGATATGAGTTCACCGATGCCGACAGTGAGCATGAAATAAGGCAGAGTACCGTCAAGCTGATAGGCGAATTTCAGCAGAAAGGGAACAATGAGTGTATTGCTGATTATAGGCGGAACTGCTCCTGCATACGGAACATTTTTCAGCTTGTATGTGCCGAGTGCGCCAAGAAATGTGGCAAGCGTGCCTCCGAAAATATCCCACGGCAGACAGCCTGTTGTCAGATTCGCAAGAAAACACCCCAGAGTAAGTCCCGGGACTGCGGCAGGCGTGAACAGCGGCAGAACTGTGAGAGCCTCTGAAAGCCTTAGCTGAATCATACCGCTTGCAAGTCCCGATGCCACAGAGACATAGGTCAGGGCGACATACAGTGCGGCTATCAGTGCGCCGTGTGAGATGTACTGTACCTTATTTTTTCGCATATTGAATTCTCCTTAGTTTTGATTCCGGACACCCGTCCGAGCGAGGATGGTTACGAACTCGCTGTATGGTCAGATATAATGTGGGCGGACAATGCCCAACCACATAAAACAATCTTGGGACGTCGAGGACGCCGTCCCCTACAAAAGTATTGACAAAGAACAACAAAATTGTAGGGGCTGACGTCCTCGACAGCCCTTATCAACGAAGGGCACCTCTAAAACCCCCTTCTGAGAAAAAGCAGCTATGCACAGCATCTGCTGCGTCAAGCCCTCTCGTAGTGCGAAAGCACGCCTTCGATGGCTTTTCTTGCATCTACTGTACCTATCTGCTTTTTCTTACTCAAAA
>JAZUGG010000035.1:0-3309 GCA_045641105.1 Ruminococcus sp.
GTGATTTAAGGCAATATAAAAAAACGGGCGAAGCCCCACACAGCGGGGGTCTGGGGAGCAGCGTCGCTCCCCAGCGGAGAGTGTACGAGGGAGGCAGAGCCTCCCTGAAAAGCAGTAAAGCAAGCGCAGCAATGCTTTACGGACTGTCCGCAGTCGTATGCCTCGGCTTGACCGACGAAATAATTGCAGAAAATCAATTCTGGGGACGTCGAGGACGCCGTCCCCTACAAAAGAATAAAGGAGGGCACCATGAGCATTTTCAATATACCGACAATTGAAACGGAGAGACTTATTCTCCGTCCGCTGACAGTTGATGATGCAGAAGCAGTTTTTGCATGGACAGGTGATGAACGTGTCGCAAAATATATGCTGTACACTGTCAACCCTGATGCGAATGCTGCAAGAGAATGGCTTGGTTCACTTGAAAAGCTTGAAAATGAGTATACATGGGGCATGGTCAGGAAATCCGACGGTCTGCTCATAGGTGCATCATCCATAAGACTGCATACTGATGACGGAAGCTGGTCATTCGGCTACAATATCCGTTATGACTGCTGGAACAACGGATATACTACAGAAGCAACGTTACGTATGATGGAGTACGTCCGCAGAAATCATAATGCAAAACATTTCACAGCCGAACACGCCGCCGAAAATAAGGCATCAGGCAGAGTAATCGAAAAATGCGGTCTGCACTATGTCAGAGACGGCGAATATTCAAGCTTTGACGGAACAAGAACATTCAGCTCCAAAATTTATGTACTGAACGAAGGTGAGTAAAAATGATAAAGCATATTGTAATGTTCAAACTGAAAGGCACTGACGGAAAGACAGAATATGAAAACGCTCTTGAAGCAAAAAAGCGTTTTGACAATGTTATCGCAAATGTGAAAGTGATGAAAAAGGGCGAACTGGTCATTAATTCAAAAGACGCTGACCAGTCAAACTATACTATTTCACTTTTATGCGATTTTGACAGCATTGACGACCTCAACGCATATCAGGTTCATCCTGCACACGTTGAATTCGGCAAGTTTATCGGCACAGTAAAAGAGACAAGAGCCTGCATAGACTACGAATATTAATATTTATTGAGAGGGAAAAATTATGGTTAATGTAAAAGGAAAATGGGCACTCATTACAGGTGCAAGCCGTGGCATCGGCTATCTTTCGGCTATCTTTATGGCAAAACTCGGATGCAACCTCGTTCTCCACAGCAGAAATGCACAGCACTGTGAAAAAGTCCTCAATGAAGTAAAGGCACTCGGCGTTGAGGCTTACACGGTCGAAGCTGAACTTTCCGACATGGAACAGGTTGAAAAAATGTGCTGCGAAATAGACAGAATCGGCACAAAGCTTGATATCATCCTCAACAATGCAGGCTTGCAGATAGCCTACAGAACGGAATATCTCACTACACCTGCAAGCGATTATGACATCAGCTTCAAGGTAAATACTACCGCTCCTATGATGATATGCTACCATTTCCTCCCCGGCATGAAGGAGAGGGGCTTCGGACGTATCGTCAATACTACAAGCGGAATTGACCTTGAACCCGAACAGGCAGGCTACTCTGGCGCAAAAGCCGCTCTCAACAAGGTAACAAGAGACCTCGGACTGAAATATGAGGGTACTGACGTTATGATGAACCTCACAGATCCGGGCTGGTGCAGAACAGATCTCGGCGGCCCTAAAGCTCCGAATTCGCCTGAAAGCGCACTTCCGGGCGTACTTGTAGGCGCATTTGTTGACGATAAGAAAAACGGACGTATCTTCTCGGCTCAGGAATTCAGCGGCATGACACTTGAAGAAGCCGTTGCCAAGGCTGAAAAACAGAACGGAGTATATTGATTATCATGAATAATACTGAATGTATGGATTTTATCGGCTCTTACAGCAAATCGGGCGGCAGAATCACTGACCTCTCCCGTGCTCAGGAGCTTATGGACAGCATCGGAAATCCCGAAAAACGTCTGAAATTCGTGCATATCGCAGGCACTAACGGCAAAGGCTCTACCCTTGAATACATAGCGAATGCATTACAGCTTTCAGGCTATAAAACAGGCAAATTCACCTCGCCGTTCGTGCTCAGGTATACCGACAGGATTCGTATTGACAATGATGAAATTGACGAAAAATCTCTTTGCGAAATTGCACAGCTTGTAAAGGAACACGTCGGTGACAGGGAATATTCCCAGTTTGAGATAACTATGGCTATTGCAATGCTCTGGTATGAGCGTGAAAAATGCGATGTTGTGGTACTCGAAACGGGTATCGGCGGACTGCTTGATTCGACAAATGTCATTCCGCCGCCGCTTTTGTCGGTCATAACCTCGATATCTCTCGACCATACGGCAATTCTCGGCGATACCGTTGAGAAAATAGCCGAACAGAAGGCTGGCATCATAAAATCAGGCTCGGCTGTTGTTCTTTCAGAGGACAATCCTGACTCTGTGCGTGAAATTGTACGTGATACTGCTGAAAAGGTCGGTGCTGAATATGTTGAAAAGGCAGACTGCGCACCTGCGGCTGACGGAGGATTATTCTCACCGCTTGTCTATAACGGCGTGAAGCATACCCCTGCAATGCCGGGACTTCACCAGTATTACAACGCTGTCACGGCACTCACAGCCTGTGTATATCTGCGCAGAAAAGGATTTGACATATCCGATGAAAACATCGGAAAAGCCATTGAGACTACTCAGGTAAAGGCAAGAGTGCAGTATATCGACGGTGAACCGCCTGTTATCGTTGACGGCGGACATAATCCCGCAGGTGTGGGAATGCTTTCGCTTATGCTGATGTATCTCTCAACACGCCGCAAAAAAATCTATGCAGTAATGGGCATGGTCGATTCCAAGGACTATGTTGAATGCGTGAGAACTATTGCTGGAAACTGCGACAGGCTTTTTGCAGTTGACGGATTTGCGACGAATGCCGTAAAAGCGGCTGATATCGCTGAAACTGCCGACTTCCTTACCGAAACCGATACAGGCAGTCTTGCTGAATGCGTCGAAAAGGCAAAGACTCTCGCTCTTGAAAATGACGGTATCGTGGTCGTATGCGGCTCACTCTACCTCGCAAGCGAATATCTTAATATGATATAATGATTTAAATGCCCTTGCAGATACGCAAATCTAAGATTTGCTCCCTGCATATCGGGCGATTATATTGCTCCACCAACTAAATCTTGAATTTTTCTGCTTGTCCTGAAGAAGAAATTCTACGTCAGAAAACCTTGAAATACGTCAGTATTTCTGCGGCTTTCTTCCTTGACTTTCTTCTTCATTACTTCGTATAAAATATTCA
>JAZUGG010000036.1:0-11068 GCA_045641105.1 Ruminococcus sp.
TACGAGGGGGACAGAGTCCCCCTAAGAAGCAGTAAACCGAGCGAAGCAACGGTTTACGGACTGTCCGCAGTCATATACCTCGGCTTGACCGACGAAAAAGCTTTAATCTATAAAAGTAAATGCTGTTGCCATGTAAGTTGCATTTTTTCTGCTTGTATTACATATAAAGATGTGTTATAATGCTAATACAGGGCATTAAGATGCATTTTTGCTGCCATAAAATAAACAAAGAGGTGAAGCATGAAGATAACGTTTGAAACACCAAAAGATGACGAAGAAGATGAAATAATAGTAAGATGCCGCAAAGTTGACAGCGATCTTATGTCTCTGCTCCGTTCCTTCGGCACGGAAAAGAAAACTCTCAACGGATATATCGACAACAATATCGCTCTGCTTTCCTATGATGATGTATATTATTTTGAAGCAGTTGAAAATCATGTCTATGCCTACTGCAAATCCGACGTTTATGAGGTCAAGTACAAGCTGTATGAACTTGAGGAAAACTGCCGCAGCATGGACTTTATCAGATGCTCCAAATCTCTTATCGTAAATATATCGAAAATAAAATATCTTTCCCCTATGTTCAACGGACGGCTTGAGGCTTTGCTCAAAAATGAGGAAAAAGTTATCATTTCCCGTCAGTACGTCCCTGAACTCAGAAGAAAACTCGGTATTTAGGAGGTGTATTTGTGAAAAAATTTCTCATCGCATACATACAGTTTTTTGCATTTATCACAGGCGTTCTAACTTTGATATGCGCCGTATTCATGATGCTCAGAATGCAGCCTCTGCCTGAAAATATACTGTGGCAGATATCCATGACAGGCGCTGTGACAGCACTCCCCTCAGCTGTTTATCTTATGATAGAATTCAAGTCCGTAAAGACGATTTTTCTCGGCATGACCATAAACTTTCTTATTATTTTCGGAGCTGCGCTGTATCTTGCAGTCCGTTTCGGCTGGTTCGGCATCTCACTGCTTTCTGTCAGCCTGACGTTTACAATATGTCTGTCCATATATATGCTCATCACAATATTGCAGCTCAATTCCGAAAACAGCCGAATCGACACCATGAATGATGCCCTGAAAAAGCGTTTCGGAGATAACTCCGAATCCGACAACAGGAAAAAGAAGGATTAATTGTAAATATTCTGTGAACTTTTTTCAATATTCAATGGGTTTTAGCTGAAAATACCCGTAATTCTGCCCCCTTATAGGAACTCAAATTTCTATAAGGAGGCTTTTTTATGATAACTATCAGAAACAGTACTTTCATCAGATTCAATGACGAGGTGAGCGTTGAGCGCATGGAGCTTGACATCGACAGCGCCGAGGAACTTCCGGAAACAGACTATTTCGAGGGAAAAGAAATTGCTCAGGGCAGTATTGCCTGGGATATCACCAACGGAGAATTCTATGGTCTGACAAGTGAAGGAGAATGGGTAAGCCAGAGCGGAAGCGAATCGTAAGTGATCCTTTGTGAAAGGAGGAGATCAGAATATTAAGCCATTATAAAACATTAAGTGCTCTGAAAACCGGTTTTTCAGACGATTTTTACACATCTGTCCTTGCACGGAGCATCAGCAGACAGCAAGGACAAATCATAACTGCGCCGCCTCCGCTGACGATAGAAAGCAGCGGAGAACCATGCTCTGAATGGCAGATAGGGGGCGTTTTTTCACAAAACGGTATTCCCGAACCCAACTCCAAAGTCGATGTTAATGGCGTAGGAAACAAAGTTACACTGGGCGAGCACAAGGGAGAATATGAGATACCGATCTCTGTCAACGGCACTGTAGTCAGCACGGTCTATCTTGACAGTCCGCTGTATGAAGGTGACTATATCAGGCGATTTTCCGACGATACCGCCGTCCTGCACCGTGAAAACAAGACTGTCCAGCTTGACGGAAGCGAAAGCTGGAGTATAAATGATGTTAAAAACTTCTTCATCACAGAACCTTTCGCTGATGCTATGCCTCTGTCACTTGTAAAATGTACACATCAGACATCTGCCTCAACTTCTTATGCTGAAGAAAACTGCTTTATTTCCGCAGACAAAAAATTCAATTTCCAGACTGCCGATGTAACACACAGCACCGCCAGCTTTAAATCTTTTCTGGAATTTCAGGTAAGCCGCCACAAGCCTGTCACATTCTACTACAAACTCAGCGTACCCGTCGAAACACCGATAACTCTCCCCAAAATACAGACTGTCAGCGGAACGAATGTCATAGACGTTGAAACAACAGTCAAACCGCCATATATGTACATGAAATACGAATGATCCGACAAAAAAGCTCCCTCCACGGCATTTTTCGCCATGGAGGGAGCTTTTTGCAAAAAAATCCACTCCGACAAAACGGAGTGGATCTTCCTATGTATCATTGCCGAAACTTATATGGTCTGAGTGACGGGACTTGAACCCACGGCCTCTACCACCCCAAGGTAGCGCGCTACCAACTGCGCCACACCCAGACAATGTGCTCGGCAATTCAACGTTTATTATTATATCACAAAAATAATAAATAGTCAATACCCAAATCAAAAAAATTCAAAAAATATCTGACAGTTTTTTTAATTTCCGATGCACCGCTTTAAATATAATATATATAACCAATTTGTGTTAATTCAATGACGTAAATATGTTTTTTCAGTATAATACGCAAAAATGTATTGACATTTTTGTCAAAGTATGGTATTATATGTACAGAACCACAAAAGCAATATCGACAACTCAAATCAACCAAACAATTACGATATTCTACGAGGTGAACAAAATGCACGAAATTACAGAAAATACATCTCTTGAAATGACCGATGTCCTCACATTCAGAGGCAAGGTAACACAACAGCGTTTAAACGATGTCGCTAAGGAAATGGCTGATATCATCAGGATAAACGGTGCTAAGAAAACTATGTCAGGTGTTTCGGCTACCTTCGCTGTTGAAAATTCCGGCGGCGAGATAATAATGGATATCGAATTAATGTATCCGCTTGACAGAGACATCTACGTTCCCGCTCCATACACCATAAAGCCCGTTTTCCGCCTGAAAAACGCTGTCAAAATCAGACATATGGGCAATCCCGCTACCATGCAGGATACTGCCAACGAACTGATGCAGTACATTAAATTCAAGAAACTCACACCTATAACATCAGGTTATATTTTAACCATTCAGGAGCCGTCAGGCCCTGATGATACCGATAGTCTTATCGCAGACATATATATCGGCGTAAGCGACAACATCCTTTAAGCCACCACCGCACAAAGCACGTCTAATAACTTTGTACCAGCATGATGTTCGTCGTCAGGAAAAAAATGCCCTAAAATCCAAGACCGTTCCAAATGCTTTCTATTTTGCGGATGACAAATGCCGCATATTTCGTTCAGCGGCATCATTGTGAATTATTTCCTGATATTTTTTGTTTTGCTCATTTACTTTTCCAAGTAAATGAGTTATTTTTTTATCCCTTGACTACGCCGACTGTGAACATCTTCTTCACAGGTATGGTAAGGTCTTTCTGATTTTCCATAACTGTATCTATGTCCTTGTATGCATTGCGGCATTCCTCTGCAACGTCTTTCTTATTGTTCTTGCCGAGCACCACATTGCGCTCCTTCAGGTCAACCATGACAGACTCAACAGAAAAACGCTCCTTTGCGCCCATACGTGAATAGCGTCTGCCTGCGCCGTGAGAAGATGTCATGAAGCTTTCGGCATTGCCTGTTCCACGCACTATATAGCTGTTTGAACCCATAGAACCGGGAATTATTGCAATTTCACCGTCTGCGGCATGGATAGCCCCCTTTCTGTGTACCCACACATCTTCGCCGTAATGATTTTCAAGTGCGGCATAGTTATGGTGGCAGTTTATCTCATTCGTGTACTGCGGCACAAGTGATGTGTACTTCTCAACCTGTTCCGTGAATATCTGCTTCACCTTTTCAAGCATTATCGCACGGTTTTCATATGCAAAATCCATTGCAAGATGCATCCAGTTCAGGTAATGCTGTCCCTCATCGGAATCAACAGGCAGGAACGGCAGATTGAACTCCGCAGGCACGGATGTGAAATACTTTGCATTTATCTCATGTGCAATGCGGTTGAAATACTGACCTATCTCATTGCCGAACATACGGCTGCCCGAATGGAGCATGATGCAGGCAAGACCGTTTTCGTCCTCCTGAATTTCTATGAAGTGATTGCCGCCGCCAAGCGAACCTGCCGACATATAGCCGTCATTTATAAAACCAATCAGAGCCTCATCTGCATTATACTTGTAAATTTCAGCCTGTGCCTTATCAAGAACAGCCGACTGCTGGGGCTTTTTGTAGTGGTTGAATCCCACAGGTATGGTACGCAGTATATTGCCGACAATAAGCTTTATCAGCTCGCCGCTCCCTGTTACAGTCTCACGCAGAAGCTTTACAGGGATATCAGTCTGCACGAATGCCATTCCGCATCCGATGTCTACGCCTACCGCATTCGGGATAACAGTGTTTTTACAGGCTATAACTCCGCCTATCGGCATTCCCTTTCCAGTGTGGGTATCGGGCATGAGTGCTATATGGTCATGCGCAAACGGAAGGTTTGCAAGATGAACTGCCTGTTCTATGCAGTTTTCCTCTATATCCTCAATGGAGCTTGTCCATATTTTTATCGGTATCAGCATCTCGTGCTTGTCGTAGTATTCAAACATATCATTTTCCTCCTTGTTTTTTTATTTCTGTATTTATTATAGCATAGGATTCCATGTTAATCATATAAAAAACACTGCGGGGTTGATGTTTCTGAGAGAATCTGGTATAATGTTATTATTCTGTATTATAAAATAAGGAGGCGACAGGATGTCAGTCTATTCAGAACTTATAAAGGATTTCAGCAAAATACGTGACTATGTGCGTGACTTCTATATCTTCGGATTCCGTACCCGCAACGATTTCAGCGGTAAAAGCAAACGCACCTATGACAACGAAAAACGCCGTATCGAAAGCTGGCTGTCCGACTGCATACATACCACAAATATCGGACATAAAAAAACTGTCTCCGTTAAGATAGACAGCAGTCACATTTTTCAGAATCCCCTTTATCAATGCTATAAATCAAAATCGTATACCCATAATGACATAAAACTGCATTTCATTTTAATGGATATGCTCGAAAACGAAACGCTCACCATTTCGGAAATAACCGACCGTATCGCTGTTGATTACGGCATGGTATTCGACGTTCAGATAGTCCGCATAAAGCTTAAAGAATACGCTGATGAGGGGCTTATTGTCAGAAAAAAAATCGGCAAGGCCATGTTCTATTCAAAATCCGAACTCTATGCCGACAGCCTTGCAGAAAAATTCAGCGGTCTAACTGATATGATAATGTTCTTCTCGGAGGAAATGCCCTTTGGTATCGCAGGAAATTTCATTCTCGGCAAACTCGGCATGAAAAATACGGTTTTTACCCGAAAACACGCCTATATGGTGCATACTCTCGATGATGAGATACTTCTTCAGCTTCTTGATTTTATGAGTCAGAAAAAGCTTGTCACGCTCAGCTGTGTCAGCATGAAAAAGCAATCCGCATATGATGTCACGGCTGTTCCGCTTAAAATACACAGTTCCGTTCAGACAGGCAGAAATTACATCGTAATGTATAGTCCGTCATCAAAGCGGCTGATTTCCGTCAGACTGGATTTCGTGAAGAATATCAAGGTCATTGACGACTGCCCCGAATATGACACATACTACGGTTTCTATGAAAAAAACAAGCCTTACCTCTGGGGCATAAGCTACGGTTTTCAGCGTGAATTCGGACAAACCGAGCATCTGCATATGGAACTTCTCATCAATGAGGAAACCGAAAAATTCATACTCATGCGCCTTGAACGTGAAGGCAGAGGCGGCGTTATTACTAAAATTTCCGACGGGAAATATGCCTTTGACATAGATTTGTTCGATGCCAATGAAGCGACACCGTGGATAAGAACCTTTTTCGGCAGAATAGCCTCATTTGAAACATCAAATTCGTTTTTGCAGCAAAAATTCTGTACCGACATACCAAGAATGCATGAGATGTACGGAGGTGATAAGGAATGAAGATCTTTTCGGAAATATACAATACATACTTTCAGATAACAGAAAATATCCTGAAAAGAAAACAGGTCACAAAAGCCGAAATTATGGACATTATCCGTCAGAACGGCTTTTCCGAGACAATGCTTTTCCTTGAACCTGAACTTACGGGCGATGACGGTTACGGACTGCTTGTGCCTGAAAACAGCGCATACCGCTCTATCCTGAAAAAAGCACCGCATATTCCCCTGACTGCGCTTGAAAAAAGCTGGCTGTGTGCAGTGCTGAATGACAGAAAATGCGGACTTTTCCTTGATGATGCACAAAGAAAACAGCTAAGGGAACTCCTCGGAATACCTCCCCTTTTCAGTCAGGATTCCATACACTTCTTTGACCGCTTCACTGACGGCGATAACTTTGAAGATGAGCAGTATATCGCACATTTCCGCAATATCCTCACCGCAATGAAAAAACAGTGCCTTATCAGAATAAGCTTTCAGTCCATGAAAGGCAATCGCATCACACACTATTTCCTGCCTGTAAGAATTGAGTTTTCCTCGAAAAATGACCGCTTCCGTATCCATGTCATTCAGTACCGGAAAGACGGAAAACCAATGGATTCGGGAATTATCAATATGTCAAACGTTACGGAAACCGAGCCTGCAAATATCAGGATAGACGAATTCAGCCATGTCATGCGCAAAAAGGACATCACCGTTAAGATAACGGAGGAACGCAATTCCGTTAACAGATTCATGATGGAATTTGCCGAACTTGAGCGCAGTTCCGAATATGACGAGGACAGCGACATATGCATTGTTAAAATGAAGTATTATGATAAGGACGAAGCCGAAATACTAATACGTCTGCTGTCATTCGGGCCTACAATAGAAGTGCTTGAACCGCCTGAATTTCGCAGAAAAATCAAAGAACGCATCGATACACAATTCGCTCTGTTTGAAAAGTTTTCAAAACCTGACGAAAACATTGATACATGAAAAAAGCCCTGTACGGAGTGATTTCCATACAGGGCTTTGTTATTATTCTTCGCTTGCGAACTGTGATTCGTGGCGTGTGAAGAAGTCGGTCTTAGGAGGCAGGAATTTGAGCTGGTGATTTTCGCCTGTGAAGTAGGTCAGCGGCTCAAAAATAGTATCCCATGACCATATTCTCTCATCTACCTGTAAATACTCACGGAGCTTTTCAGTGCCGAAAGGTGCCATCGGATGAAGGAGTATGCCTGCAATTCTTATCATGTAGAAAAGGTTTGCAAGAGACTGTTTAAGCACTTCCTTGTCAGGATATTCACCTGTGAGTGCCTTTGCCATGTACTTGCTGCCGTTTCTTATATAGCTGTCGAGAACATAGGTACACTGGTGGAAAGTGAACTTTGACATATGTCTCTCGTATTCAAGAACAGCCTTTTTCGCATCCTCAACAAAGCTTTCTTCAGGTGCATTGTCAGGCATTATTCCGTCAAGCTCCTTCTGTGCGGTATAGAAAGCAGTTCTTATCATGCGGTTATATACGTTTGAAAGAAGGAATCCGTCCTTAACAACAGGATCTGCCTCGTCAGGCTGTGCATCAGGATTATACGGCTTCGGCATAAAGCTTACGGAACGCTGTCCCAGACCAAGACCGAGCCAGTGCATACGGAGCTGTTCAGGTGTATAGTGATCGAGAAGATCATCAGCCATCGGCGGCTTTACTGCGCCTGAACTTGAAGCCTTCTTATCGAGAAACAGTATATGGTGGTTTGCCACGATAACAGGAAGCTGAAGCTCACCGTCGGCAGGTGAAGCTGTCTTTTCGTCAGCGCTCTGCTGTGCCATCCACATTGCAGGTTCAGCAATGCCGTAAAAATAAATGTTGTCCTGACCGATGAACTGGTAAACAGTTGAATCCTTGCTGCACCAGTAGTCCTTCCATTCCTCACGGCTTCTGCCGCACTGTTCGAGGTATGTCTGCGTGAATGAGACAGGTGCCCAGAGAGATTCAGGCCATACCCATACTGTAAGACCCTCAACGCCGTCCATTACAGGTGCAGGAACGCCCCATTCAATATTGCCTGTAAGTCTGAACGGAACGAGAGTTTTGCCTGTACGGTAGTGAATGCCGTTTTCGGTGAGTATCTTGCAGGCTTCATCGCAGTCTGAAAGCTGTTTGAACTGTATCGTGAATGACGGTTTCTTTGGTTCTTCAAGGTACTCATGCTCAGGCATGGTATCCTTTATCTCCATGTATTTTTCCTCGAATTTACGTCTGATATAGATAACAGGCGCTTTGAGAAATTCGTCTATCGTTTTCCATACAACAGGTCTGATATCCTTGCGCTTTTTGAGTTCTTCAACCCAGTCCTTCATAAGCTGTTCGTAGTCACGAAGCTTGAAATACCAGTTTGTGACAGGACGCATTGACGGAGTTTCGCCTGTGAGCGTACTTACAGGATCAATGAGGTTTTCAGGCATATACTGATGACCGAGGTCACATTCGTCGGCATAGCCCTTTTCGGATGTACAGCCTTCAACAGGGCATTTTCCGATTACCTGTCTGCCGTTGAGGAACATACCTGCCTTTTCATCATAGAACTGCATGGTTGTTATCTGATTCAGCTGACCTTTTTTATGAAGTGAGCTTATGAACCAGTCTGTCACTTCTGCGTGTATCTCCTTTGAACGTCCGATGCCTGATGCGCCGAAAAGATTCGGAGAGATGCCGTAAGCGTCGAGAGTAGCTTTCTGCTTGTTATGGTTGCGTGTTACAAAATCCTCAAGAGTTCCTTCAAATTCGCCGTTTCTGACCTTTACACGCCAGCCCTCGGCGATAGGTGAACCGTAGCAGTCGGTACCGCTTACGAAGATAACGTTTTCCTTGCCGATACGGTCACGGAGAAAACGTGCATATGTGTCGGCAAAAACGAGCATTCCGCCTACATGACCGAAATGGAGTTCCTTGTTTCCGTATGGCATACCGCCTGTGACAACGGCACGTTTCGGGAAAACAGGTCTCGGTATCTCAAAAGGCTTGCCGCCTTCTTTATTCTTAGCCATTTATTTCAGTTCCTTTCATTAAATCATCAAACCCATGCATTAAGTCTTGCTCTTACGATATCCTCACCGAGAACATGGCTTACTTCGTGGATATCAGGTGCATTTGCATGACCTGTGAGAGCAATTCTCAGCATATTTGTGATATGTACGATACTGCCCTTGAACATTTCAGGATTTTTCTTGTAATCCTTCGGCTTTACGGCAAATCCGAGTTCCTCTGTGATAGCCTTTACCTTGTCGAACCATGCGGAACTGTCATCGCTGTGGTCATATGTTTCAAGATATTTCGCAAAGAACAGTTTGCGTGTAGCCTCGTCACATTCTTCTGGCATTTCATCTGCAACAGTGAACTTTTCGTCATAGTAGAAACTCATGAAGTCACAAGCCTGTTTCCATGTCTCGATATCCTTACGTGGCTTAGCACCGCCCTTGCCTACATTGAGAGCGGCAAGTGTACGCTCAGGATATTTTTTGATAAGTTCAGCATATTCTGTATTGTACTGTTCGCACCATTCAAGCCAGTTGTCAAGAACGTTCTGTGCAGACATACGGCAGATAACATTTTTGGAAATATCGGTCATTTTGTCGAGGTCAACAAGAGCGCCCGAAACAGACATTTTGCCTACAGTATAAGGGAATTCACGGTAATCGGCATCAGGATTTGCAATTCTCCATTCCTCAAAATTCGAGTTGAGAAGTGTGAGAAGGAATTCCCATACAGCGTCCTTGCTGATGCCTTCCTGCTGATAGTATGAAAGGGCAAGTTCAGGATCCTTTCTCTTGGAGAGTTTGCGCTTGCTTGCGCCGTCCATCTTCATGAGTGTGGCAGTATGGCAGTATATCGGCATTTCCCAGCCGAGAGTATTGAAAAGTTCAACGTGCATCGGGAGTGATGATATCCATTCCTCGCCTCTGATAACGTGAGTTGACTGCATGAAATGGTCGTCGATAACGTGAGCGAAATGGTATGTCGGGATTCCGTCACTTTTAAGGAGAACGAAATCCATGTTGTTTCTCGGCATTTCAAGCTTTCCACGAACAGCATCCTCAACACAGATATATTCATCAGTCTCAACGCCTCTGAAACGGAGTACCCATTCTTTTCCTACGGCAAGATTTTCCTTTATCTGATCAAGCGTGAGGTCACGGTTCTTTGCATATTTGCCGTAAACTCCGGGATTTTCCTTGTTTGCAGTCTGCTGTTCACGAATTGCATCAAGTTCCTCGGCAGTCATGAAGCAAGGATATGCCTTACCCTGTTCTACGAGTAGTTTTGCGAAAACGTGATATATATCCTTACGCTGACGCTGTCTGTAAGGGCCGTATATGCCGTTATCGCCGTCAGCAGTTGCACCTTCGTCAAAGTTTACGCCGAAATATGACATGGCGTTGATTACAGTTTCAACAGCGCCCTCGACTTCACGCTTGTTGTCGGTATCCTCGATACGAAGATAGAAAACGCCGTCTGACTGGTGTGCAAGACGTTCACCGATTATTGCGTTATAAAGGTTTCCGAGATGAACGAAACCCGTAGGGCTTGGGCCGATACGTGTAACACACGCATTTTCGGGAAGTTCACGTTTCGGGAAACGTGCATTCATATCCTCGGGAGTTTGTGTCACATCGGGAAAAAGAAGCTGTGCAAGAGCATTATTATCCATTTTTATCAATCCTTTTTATGTGTTATTCCGTTATTGCTCCCCCAACTAACCCCTGCCGTCAATACTTGTTAAAAATCCAATTTAACGTCGTCTTTTGGCAATGTTTAGTTGGCAGAGCAATAAAAACGGACATTCGATTTATTATATCACATTATAATGGATATGTCAACTGCGGTGAAAATAATGCGCACGGCAACAGCATTTAAAAAAATATACACGCGGCGAAGCCCCATATTGCGGGGTCAAGGGAGCAGCTCGCTCCCTTGCAGGGGGTGTACGAGGGGTGCG
>JAZUGG010000037.1:0-31351 GCA_045641105.1 Ruminococcus sp.
TAGTATTATGGTGTATCTGATATGGGACATTTAGTCCCATATCAGATACACTAACACCGAAAGTTTTAGGAAGGGAGTTTGAGGGAGAACCCTTTTTCAAAAGGGTTTCCCTCAATAATAAGTATAAAGCTTCTATATAAGTACCGCCGTTAAGATTTCGGGGGTGTTTTTTACGCTTTTATTTCATTTTTGCATTGCTCTCCGTTGTGAAGTTTCACTATATTATCAACGGTAGTTTCAGCTATATTGCTGAGTGCCTCCTCGGTCAGGAACGCCTGATGTGACGTAACAATAACATTCGGCATGGAAATAAGCCGTGCAAGAACATCATCGCCCATTATATGACCTGACAGGTCCTTGAAGAAAAAGTCAGCCTCCTCCTCATAGACATCAAGGCAGGCTGCGCCTATTCTTCGTGATTTTATACCGTCAAGCAGAGCCTCGGCATCGATAAGAGCGCCTCGTGATGTGTTGATTATCACCACGCCTTTCCGCAGTTTCTGAACAGTTTCAGCATTGAGAGTATGATATGTCTCGTCAGTCAGCGGACAGTGAAACGAGATAATATCGCTCTGTTCAAAAAGAACATCAAGCGGAACATACTCAATTCTACTCGAATTATCGGGAAATTTGTCGTAAGCAATGACTTTCATTCCGAAACCACGGCAGATATCACTGAATACTTTGCCTATCTTTCCCGTACCGATAATTCCGACTGTACGCCCGTGAAGGTCAAATCCTGTAAGTCCGTTCAGTGAAAAATTAAAATCACGGGTACGGATAAACGCTTTATGGATACGGCGTACAGATGTCAGAAGCATCGCCATAGCGTGTTCTGCAACGGCATACGGCGAATATGCAGGCACACGTACTACATTCAGCTTACCCTTTGCATAGGCAATATCAACATTATTGTAACCTGCACATCTCAGTGCTATTGTCCTCACACCAAAGTCAGCAAGTGCATCTATTACTGCGGCATTTACTGTATCATTCACGAACACGCAGACTGCATCACAGCCGTTTGCAAGACTTACAGTGCGTTCATTAAGCTTGGTCTCATAATAGATGAATGACACGCCGTTTTCATTGCCGAACTTATCAAATGCCGGTATATCGTATGGTTTGGTGTCAAAAAACGCTGTTTTCATAGTAATCTTCCTTTCATTTCATAGAACTGATATGGATATAGTATGCCCTTTGCTCAGTAAATTTTACAGCACCGTAAATGAATAATGCGTTAATTTCACCTCAAATCTGCCTGAAAACAGCAGTTCCTGACTTGACAATCCTCACATTATACGATATAATATTAATAAGTATATTTTTTCTTGGAGGTGTAAGCTGAAATGGAAAGTGCCCCTGACGGCAGTTGTCATTGTAAATTCACAGCAAAATACTTGGAATAGCTTAATATACGGCACGGTCTGCACTGAATCTGTGACAGGCTGTGTCTTTTTGTACTTATCTGAATAATGGAGGAAATAAATATGATAATGCAGATAATTCTGCAAATTCTGCTGATTGCACTGATCGCCGTCTTTACTATGGCTGAGACTGCGGCAATAAATATCAGTGATACACGCCTTGAAAAACTTGCGGCAAGCGGCAATAAAAAGGCGGCAAAACTCAAAAAAATGATCGACAGCCCTACTCACTTCATGTCTACAACTAAAGTTGTCATCACTCTTTCAGGCTATCTTGGTGCGGCTTTTACTGCTGACTGCTTTTCGGAAAAGCTTGTCTCCGTACTGAAAAAACTTGACACAGAACTTCCTCATGCAGTCCTGAGAGGTGTGTCCATAGTTGTCATAACATTCATTCTGACCTATTTTACACTCGTTTTCGGCAAATTCGTTCCGAAACGCCTTGCTATGAAAGACTGCGAGAAAACTGCACTCAAACTTAGCGGATTTCTGAGATTTGTCACCATAATCTTCATCCCGTTCATCTGGATACTCCACATCTCGACAAACGGAATCCTGCGTATCTTCGGCATTGATCCCAACGGCGACGAGGAAACTGTCACCGAGGAGGAGATCATCATGATGTCCGATGCAGGTGCTGAAAAAGGTACTATTGACGAGGACGAAAACCGCATAATCAAGAACGTTTTCGCTTTTGACGATCTTACCGCTGAACAGGTCTGCACCCATAGAACCGATGTTTCCGTGCTCTGGAGCAATGATGATGTGAGTGTATGGGAGGATACGATACACCGCACAAGGCACTCTGTTTTTCCGATTTGCGGCGAAAGTGTTGACAAGGTCATCGGTATTCTTGATGCAAAGGACTACTTCCGCACCGACAGAAAAGACCGTGACAGCATCATGAAAAATGCCGTGCGTGAGCCGTTTTTTGTGCATGAGAATATGAAGGCTGACCGCCTTTTTGAGCAGATGAAGCAGAACGGTTCTGACCATTTTGCAATAGTCGTTGACGAATACGGCGGCATGAGCGGTATCCTTACGATCACCGATCTCGTGGAACAGCTTGTAGGCGATTTTGCCGATGATCCCGAAGACGAGCCTGTTGTGAAATTTGAGAAAACAGGTGAAAACGAATGGACTATTCCGGGAATATGCTCACTCAGCGATGTCTGCGAGGAGCTTGATATTGAACTTCCTGCCGATAAATATGATACCTTCGGCGGATTTGTAATTGCTGAACTTGGCGAAATACCGAAAAACGGCTCTCAGGTCAGTCTCGATACCGTAAATCTTCATATTGATGTTATTGAAGTAAAACATCACAGAATCGAGGTGTGCAGGGTTGCTCTCAGAAATGCAGTCTGAAATTGTCAGGATATCAGCCGATGCCGATAATTCAGTATACGACAGGCTTTCGGAGCTTGACAGAATGTGCGTAGGTGCTGACGGCTGGTCGGCTGAGTCTTTCCGCTCCGAATGTGCAAAGGATAACGGCATTGTTCTTGCCTGTTTTTCGGGAGATGCGGCAATCGCCCTCCTTTCGGCTTATACGGCTGTAGGCGAGGCTGATATCACAAGCGTTGCCGTAAAACCTGAATTCCGCCGCCGTGGTCTGGCATTCAGGCTTATGGAGAAATTAGAGGAAATGCTCCCCGATGATACGGAGAGTATTTTTCTTGAAGTAAGAGAATCAAATTCTGCCGCAGTTTCACTTTATGAAAAATGTGGCTTTCAGCGTCTTTCCGTACGGAAGAATTTCTATTCAAATCCGAGGGAAAATGCCGCTGTTATGCAGAAAATGTTAACAAAAGAGGGATAAAATGCTTATATTAGGTATAGAAAGCTCATGCGACGAAACAGCCGCAAGCGTAGTAAAGGACTGCCGTGAGATACGCTCATCGGTCATCTCCACACAAATTGAAGAACATAAGAAATATGGCGGAGTTGTTCCTGAAATAGCCTCACGCCGTCACTGTGAAAATATACTCGGAGTTGTTCGTCAGGCTCTTGATGATGCCAATGTCACACTCAATGACCTTGACGGAATTGCCGTCACATATGCGCCGGGACTTATCGGTGCGCTTTTAGTCGGCGTAAGCTTTGCAAAGGCTCTTGCTATGTCATCGGGCAAGCCGCTTATTCCTGTTCACCATATTGCAGGTCATATCGCCACGAACTATCTCACATTTCCTGACCTTGAACCGCCATATCTCTGCCTTGTGGCAAGCGGCGGTCACAGCCATATCATTGAGGTACTCAGCTATACGAAATTCAGAGTTATAGGCCGTACCCGTGACGATGCGGCAGGCGAATGCTTTGACAAGTGCGCAAGAGCAATGGGATTCCCATATCCGGGCGGCGTTCATGTTGACAATGCTGCACAGAGCGGAAATATCGATGCATTCAGATTGCCTCACCCGACTGTTGCAGGAAACGAGTTCGATTTCAGCTTCTCGGGACTGAAAACAAATGTCATAAATCTTCTGCATAATGCTGAACAAAAGGGCATCGAAATAAACAGAAATGACCTCTCTGCAAGCTTACAGCATACTATAGCTGAAATTCTCACGGCAAAAACCATAAGTGCCGCAGAGGCTCTCGGATATAAAAAAGTGGCTCTTGCAGGCGGTGTTTCGGCAAATTCAGGAGTACGTGCCGCTCTTTCGGAAGCCTGTGCAGACCGTGGATTTGAGTTCTATATGCCTGAAAAGAAGCTTTGCGGCGATAACGGCGCTATGATTGCCTGTCAGGGAAGCTATAATTTCCTTGCTGGAATTACCGCTGATGAAAGCCTCAATGCCATTGCTACGCTGTCTATGGAGGATATCTGACATGAGCGGAAAGAAAGCCACAAACTGCGAGACCTGTACAAATTATGTCTATGATGATGACTATGACTGCTATGTCTGCCTTGTAAATCTTGACGAGGACGAGATGTATCAGTTTTTGCAGGGGACGAACTATGCCTGCCCTTATTACCGCCTTGATGATGAATACGGCGTTGTAAGGCATCAGAACTGATAATTTTTTGCTTTTTATTTTTGTTTATATTTTCCTGTAAGGCAAGTCTTTCTGTTGCCACGTTATGCGAATGGGATGATATATTCTTCTATTGTTATTCTTTACGTTGCTGTTAGTTGTTCACCAAAGAGGGGCACCTCTTGGGCAAAGGAAAGAAGGCAACGGAAAACTGGTACAAAATCTGACATTTCCCTCTCTCCTGTTTGTTTTACAGAAAAACTACTGTGAGCGAAAGCAGACTTTCCACCCCGTACAGAGTAAGCGAGTTTACGAGCGTATCGTGACTGTCAGCGGAGACTCTCCGCCGGTTTTATCGTTCTCCCCCCTACAGGTTTCCCCTTTGCATATGCGGCAACATCCACGAAAAATTATGAACAGAAAAAACATTGCCATAAAAATAACAAAAGGCTTTATTTTTTCTTCGGAATGTGTTATAATTATAAAAAACATCTTTGGAGGTAATTTATTATGAGAGCAGTTGTAACCGTAATCGGAAAGGATACTGTCGGTATTCTTCACAAAGTAAGCGGAATTTGCGCTGAATTCAACGTTAACGTCATCGAGGTGACACAGAGCGTTCTTCAGGATATGTTCGCTATGATAATGCTCGTTGACATAACCGCTATCAATGGCGATTTCGCAGAACTTGTTGACCGCATGGAAAACCTCGGCAAAGAGCTTGGTCTGTCTATCCACACCATGCACGAGGATATCTTCAATTCCATGCACACCATATAAGCGAAAGGAAGTCCGTTAATGCTTAACGTTTATAATATACTCGAAACCATCAGAATGATTCAGGACGAATGCCTTGATATCAGAACTATCACTATGGGCATTTCCCTCCTTGACTGCATAGATACCGACATCGACAAAGCCTGCGATAAGATCTACAATAAAATCGTTTCAAGGGCACAGAATCTCGTCGCAGTCGGTCAGCAGATTGAAAAAGAGTACGGCATTCCGATAATCAACAAGAGAATTTCCGTTACTCCTATCGCTATGCTTGCCGCCGCCTGCCCGAATGACACCCCTGTAAAATTCGCAAAGGCTCTCCAGAAAGCGGCTGATACCTGCGGAGTCAACTTCATAGGCGGCTATTCCGCACTTGTTCACAAGGGCTTCAGCGCAGGCGATATGGCTCTTATCAAGTCAATCCCGGAGGCTCTCGACGTTACACAGAACCTCTGTTCTTCCGTAAATATCGGCTCTACAAAGTCAGGTATCAATATGGACGCTGTAAAGCTTATGGGACAGATAGTCAAGGAATCAGCCGAAAGAACTGCTGACAGAGACTGTATCGGCCCTGCAAAGCTTGTTGTATTCTGCAATGCTGTTGAGGATAACCCGTTCATGGCAGGTGCTTTTCATGGCGTTGGCGAACCTGACTGCGAGATCCATGTCGGAGTTTCAGGCCCAGGCGTTGTACGTGCGGCTCTTACAAAATATCCTGATGCTTCAATCAACGAGATTGCAGACGTTATCAAGAAAACTGCATTCAAGATAACCCGTATGGGACAGCTTGTCGGCGCAAGAGCATCTGAACTTCTCGGCGTTCCTTTCGGTATCGTTGACCTTTCACTCGCTCCTACACCTGCCATAGGCGACAGTGTTGCTCATATCCTTGAGGAAATGGGACTTGAAATGTGCGGTACTCACGGTACTACTGCCTGTCTTGCAATGCTGAATGATGCTGTCAAAAAGGGCGGCGTAATGGCTTCTTCAACAGTAGGCGGTCTGTCAGGCGCATTTATCCCTGTTTCGGAAGATGCAGGCATGATAGATGCCGCAGTTGCAGGCGTTCTCAGCCTTGAAAAGCTTGAAGCAATGACAGCTGTATGCTCCGTTGGTCTTGATATGATAGTTGTCCCCGGCGATATCCCGCCTGAAACTATCTCTGCTATCATAGCAGACGAAGCCGCAATAGGCATGGTAAATTCAAAAACTACTGCCGTAAGACTTATACCTGCAATAGGCAAAAAAGAAGGAGATACACTTGAATTCGGTGGTCTCCTCGGAAGCGGCCCTGTTATGCCTGTCCGTGAAAAGTCCCCGGCTAAATTCATCAACCGTGGCGGCCGTATCCCTGCCCCAATGCAAAGCCTCAAAAACTGATTCATATGAACGGCTTAATGTTGGTTCTTCTTTAGAATAATGTGTTCTTTATCGGGGCAAACCTTTCTGAGGAAAGGTTCTTCCCCGAACCCCTTTCCAAAGACTTTTAGTATTATGGCGTATCTGATATGGGACATATGTCCCATATCAGATATGCTAAAACACCCAAAAGTTTTAGGAAGGGAGTTTGAGGGAGAACCCTTTTTCAAAAGGGTTTCCCTCAATAAACAGCTCGTTTATCTAAAAAAGAACCAGCGTTAATGCCGTTCTTTTTACAGGTGGAACATGAATATTGATAAAATTCCAGAATATTTCGGAATATTGGCGGTATCGTCTGAAATGCTGAATGCAGGGCATATAAACCGCACATTTCTGCTGACTGACGGCAATGGCGAGCGATATATCCTGCAATCGCTCAACGGAAATGTTTTTCGCCGTCCTGAAATTGTAATGCAGAATATTTCTGCGGCAGAAACGACACTTTCAGGATGTGACAAAATAAATATTCCGCATTATCTTCTTTCAGGAGACAAAAACTATATTACGGACGACGGTGAAATATGGCGTATGTACCGATATACCGAAAAATGCGGTGATGCCGATTCATACGGAACAGGTTTTGCATTTGGTTCATTCATAAAGGCTATGAACGGCTGTAAGCTTATGGCTGAAACGTCAATTGAGAATTTCCATAATTATCAGGCATATCTCACACGGCTGAAAAGTGCCGCAGGAAATACTGATATAAGTCGATTTATAAAGCTTGGTGAGCATCTTACAGATATTTTCAATGCCGATATACCTGAACGCATAATTCATGGTGATGCAAAAACTGCCAACGTCATCGCAGGGCAAAAATACACAGTTATTGACCTCGATACGATAATGTACGGCTATGCTGCGCTTGATTACGGCGATATGGTACGCTCGGTATGCGGAAAAGCCATTGATTTTCAGGCTGTGCATGACCTTACAAAAGGCTTTGGTGAGGGACTTGAAGGATTACTCACAAAAAAAGAGAATGTCTCGCTTTTCAGCGGCATTCTATGGGTAACGGGCGAACTTGCCATGCGGTATATGACCGACTATCTCACAAAAGAAGGCTATTTCACAAACAAAACGCCTGAACAGTGTCTTGAAAGGGCGGAGGAACTGTGCCGACTGCTTGACAGTTTTATGCGAAATGAAAATGACCTGAAATGCATAATTTATGACTGTTTACGCTGAATATTCCGCAAGCTGTCACACAATGCACATATCGGGCGTTTATAATATTATATAAAGATAAGGAATTATTTATTGACTTTCAACTAATGACATCCAGAAATTTCATATAAACCACCCTAAAAAGGCGAGAAACACCCGAAGCAATTTCGGGTGTTTTTCGTTTATAACGTATCTTTGAACGGATTATTTTCAAAGGCATTTTTATATGCCCTGACATTCTTCATTACTTCGCATAAAATATTCAAGACTTAATTGGCGGAGCAATACTATTATTTCCGTGCCGATTCTTGTTTCTCTCGGATTGATTCTGTCTGCCGTCCACTTAAAAGTAATGATTCCGATAATTATAAGCATTACTCCAAGTAAAGCAAATGAATACATTTTTGAAGCTTTCTCTGCATCAGTTTTGAACATATCCCCTTGTCCCACATATCTTACTGTATCATTTCGGCAATATATCCGCCCTTTGGCTCCATTGCATAAACAACAGGATATCTGTCGCCTACTGACGGCTGTCTGCCGTTGTATACCATTGAGTCGCCCTCATGTACGCCGCCGAGAGTATCAGTATACTCAAAATGTACGGCATATCCTGATATTTTTCCGTTGCTGTCCTTCATTATTGTAATGCCACGTACAATTCCCTCGCAGGTTATTCCGCTTTCGGAAAGCAGTTTGTATCTGTTGGCTTCCTTCTTTGAAAGCAGAATTATAAAAATGCCAAGTCCTGCAAATGCGACTACCATAATAATAAATACTGTTTTCAGCGTTTTATTTTCCTCTGAATAGACCTTTTTCGGATTTTCGTCAAGAACATAGCCCTTTATGGTTTGTCCGAGAGACGGTCTTGCACCACGGTTTTGCAGCAATGCTTCGACAAATTCGCCGTCATCGCCCTCATATTTTACTTTTATCTCATATGTTCTTGCAATTCTCTGGACAGAAGTAACCGTTGCCCTGACTTCTTTTCCTCTGCCCTCGATATTCTTGCTGTTATTTCCGATAATTATAAACACAAACACAAGTGCAAGTGCAATAAATGCTGCTCCAATAAACGCAAATGCACCTGTTTTCGGTTTTTGCAGTTTCATTCTGTAATCCATAATTTCACCTTCTGCTTCATAAAAAGCAAAAAGAGACTGTCTCCTTCAACGGAATACGCAGTTTGCAGTTCCATATCAGGAAAAACACAATCTACTATACCACTGACTGGTGACGAGTCTCTTTTGCTGAACATTTTTTATTTCACGGACGCACGAAATGCGCCCCTACAATTAGCCATAATAAATTACTTGTTCTTAACAGCTTCCTTGACCTTGTTTGCAATGTTTTCTGCTGAAAGACCGAATTCCTTGAGAAGGTCAACGGCTGGGCCTGAATGACCGAATTCATCATTAACACCGATCTTTACTACAGGTACAGGACAGCACTCTGTAACAGCTTCTGCAACTGCTGAACCAAGACCGCCGATGATGCTGTGTTCCTCGGCTGTAACGATAAGTCCTGTTTCCTTAGCACACTTGCAGATAAGCTCCTTGTCAAGAGGCTTGATAGTGTGGATATTTACTACTCTTGCAGAAATGCCGTCAGCTTCGAGAGCCTTTGCAGCTTCAAGAGCCTCATTTACCATAAGACCTGTTGCAACGATAGTAACGTCCTTGCCGTCCTTCATTACAACGCCCTTGCCGAGTTCAAACTTGTATGTATCCTTGTCGTTGATTACAGGAACTGCAAGTCTGCCGAATCTCATGTATACAGGGCCGTTGAAGTCAAGAGCTGCCTTAACTGCTGCACGAGCCTCAACGTCATCACATGGGTTGATAATAGTCATGCCCGGAATAGTTCTCATGAGAGCGATATCCTCGTTGCACTGATGTGTTGCACCGTCCTCACCAACGGAAATACCAGCGTGAGTTGCGCCTATCTTTACATTGAGGTGCGGATAGCCGATTGAGTTTCTTACTATTTCATATGCTCTGCCTGATGCGAACATAGCGAATGTGCTTGCGAAAGGAATTTTTCCTGTTGCAGCAAGACCTGCGGCAACGCCCATCATGTTTGCTTCTGCGATACCGCAGTCAAAGAAACGATCCGGATATGCCTTCTTGAAAATGCCTGTCTTTGTTGCAGCAGCAAGGTCTGCATCGAGGACAACTAAATCCTTGTATTCTTCAGCAAGGTCTCTGAGTGCCTCACCATAGCTCTCTCTGGTAGCCTTTTTGATTACATCTGCCATTATATTAGTCCTCCAATTCCTTTAACTGTGCGTTAAGCTCTGCCATAGCCTGATCATACTGCTCCTTGTTTGGTGCAGTACCATGCCAGCTTACCTGATTTTCCATGAATGAAACACCCTTGCCCTTGACAGACTTCTGAATGATGGCAACAGGCTTGTCTGTGATGGAAGATGCTTCTGTGAATGCACGGTCAATGTCATCGAAATCATGTGCGTCCATTGTGATAACGTGCCAGCCGAAAGCAGCGAACTTGTCTGTGATAGGCTCAGGTGAGCATACCTCAGTGATCTTGCCGTCGATCTGGAGTCCGTTGTTGTCAACGATAGCTACGAGATTGCCAAGCTTATAGTGAGCGGCAAACATAGCAGCCTCCCATACCTGACCTTCTTCGATCTCACCGTCGCCGAGAACTGTATATACATTATAGGACTTGCCGTCTATCTTTCCTGCAAGAGCCATACCGCAGGCAGCAGAAATACCCTGTCCGAGTGAACCGCTTGACATATCAACGCCCGGGATGTGAATGCATGGATGTCCCTGAAGAAGTGCGCCGATGTGACGGAGTGACTTTAATTCCTCGGTTGAGAAATAGCCCTTCTGTGCGAGTACAGAATAAAGTGCAGGTGCTGTGTGTCCCTTTGAAAGTACAAAGCGGTCTCTGCCGCAGTCGTCAGGATTCTTTGCATCAACATTCATCTTGTTGAAGTAAAGATATGTGAGTGTGTCACTTATTGAAAGTGAGCCGCCCGGATGTCCTGATTTAGCGTTATATGTACCCTCGATAACGCCCATTCTTACCTTGCAGGCAATCTTTTGCAGATCCTTTTTGATGTTTGCGTCCATAATAGCCTCCATTTATTTTTATGACTTACATTTTGCCGTGACTTTTCTCTCAGTAATACGTGCTCATTTCTGAGGGAACCCCTTTTGAAAAAGGGTTCGGGGAAGAACCTTTCCTCAGAAAGTTTTGCCCCGAAAAAAGTACGGATCTACTGAAAGAGAAGCCGCAGTAAAACGGCAGTCTTTATAATTAACGGCAAAAGCCGTATCTGATTAGATCATTCCGAGACGTTTAATCTCTCTGTACCAAAGTGAGAAGTCATTCAGCAGACGGTCATAGAGGAAGTCGTCGGGAACAGTTCTGATATCGTCAAAAGCAAAGAAGCTTGAATTGTTGACGTATCTGTTTTTGATTATGTCAAGATTTTCAAAAATGCCATAGTTGCTGCCGTTGATTCCGACAAACTGCCAGAATATCGGATTATATGAATACTCTGTGAGTAATTCTGCGATTTTTTTAGGATAAGCCGCACCGCCGTCTGTAACGAAAATGACATAAACAGGAAGTTTTGTCTGTGAAAATTTTCTCATGACATCTTCCATAACGGCAGGCTCATTATTTACAATGCCGAGGCTGTCCATGACCTCGCCCCAGTTCTGAGGTACTGCATACTGATAATTTTCAAGGCCGATAGACGGCATACGCACAAAATCATTTGCATAGAACCAGAAATCAAGCTGTCCGTCATCGTCAAACTGAACTGCAAGCGGCAGCATCTTACTGATTACGAAATGCACAAGACCTGAACCGTATGCACGGCGCATAGAGCCTGTCATATCCATTACAAGCGCAACTCTTGCGACACATTCACCAAGCTGTTTAACTTCAAGCTGATAGGTTACAGGCGTTGCAAGATGTGCTATATTCTGGTCATTGCAAAGCTTTTGTCCAAGCGATACGTTATTCTTGGGCTTTGCAGCTGACATTTCCTGAGCGACAGATTCAGCCACAGGCTCGCCCTCATCAGCGGCATCGAATATCCAGTCAGCCGCAGTCTGTTCAGGTTCAGATGCAGTTGCAGCCTCAATATCAGGCTCTGCTGTGATATCCTCGGTTTCTTCATCCGCATCGGATATAGTCTGTACAGGCGGTATTTCCTCCGCAGGTTCTGCATCAAACATCCAGCCCTGTGCATCATCATCAGCCTTTTCAGGTTCACTTGCAGGAACAGCATCATAATCCTCAAAAGCATCCTGACTTATAGTCTGAACAGGAGGAATGTCATTCTTCGGCTGTTCATGTTCAAATGTTTCTACAGGCGGAAGTTCTTCTTCAAACTGCTCTGTTTCAAGTGTTTCTACAGGCGGAAGGTCTTCCTCAAACTGCTCTATTTCAAGTGTTTCTACAGGTGGGAGTTCTTCCTCAAACTGCTCTGCTTCAAGTGTTTCTACAGGCGGCAAGTCTTCTTCGTTCTGCTCTGTTTCAAGTGTCTCTACAGGCGGAAGTTCTTCCTCGCCCCATGACGGCTCTAAATCCTCAACAGGCTGTATATCTTCTTCATGCCAGTTGTTTTCCATTGTAATTTCTTCTGCAGCAGGTGAGTTTTCAATCTTCTCAGCCTCATCACTGACAGCAGTCTCCTCGGAAAGCTTTTTCAGCCTTTCGATTATTTTTTCACTCTCGCCGTAATGTTTCAGAAGCTGACCAATGCCTCTGTTGAAGCCGGTTGCAGGTGCAGAAAATCTCCATTCACCCTTATAGTAGATGTCAACAGCTTCGATTACCTTTTCACTGCGGAAATCCTTGGCTTCAAGCGTCATGGAAAGTTCAGGCTTGCCAACATTTCCTATGCTTACTTTATAGTTGTAAAGGTTATTCATTGTACCGTTTCCGATAATAAAAACCGCAAAAACAAGCTTTTTTATATGCTCAGGCAGTTTTTCAGGCATTACAGTAATGACTGCCTTGTTTTCTTCACATTCAAATTTCAGCTCGCCATCAGGAGATGTTGTATGCTTGCTGAAAACCAGATATTTTTCATCAGAAAGCACTTCATCGCCGTCAACGCCGAAACAACAGAACTTGAACTCACAGCCGCTTGACACCGACATAATTATCTCTATCGGCTGAGAAACGTCAAGATACTCTGCAAGTTTATCCCTCATACCTCTTTTTAATTCCATAACCTGTTTACACCTCACCTTATATCATTCCAAGTCTTTTGACCGCTTCAAGCCATACAGGGAATTCGCTCAGTAATCTGTCATAGAGTTCATCGTCCTGAATGTTCATGAAATCGTCAATTGCAAAAAAGCCCGTATTGTCAGCGCATCTTCCGCCGAGTGTATCAAGCTTTTCAAGTATACCGTAATTTCCGCCGTCAAGTCCGACAAACTGCCAGAATATCGGCATATTTGATGACTGACATATCAGGCGTTCTATCTCATTCGGGTTGCAGGCACCGCCGTCCGTGATAAATATTACATACACGGGAGACTGTGTACCCGAATAATAATTCATAACATCTTCAATGACCGCAGGCTCATTATTTGTACCGCCAAGCGCAGTCATAACTTTTGGCCAGTTCTCAGGAACGGCTGTTTTATAGTTTGCAAGAGTAACAGGAGGTCTGCGCTCACAGGTATTTGCATAGTACCAATAGTCAAGCTGACCGTCATCATCAAACTGAACTGCAAGCGGAAGCATCTTATTTACAACTGCCTGAACCTCTCCGTTTTTGTAGGGCATCCACATTGAACCTGTCATATCCATGACAAGCGCAACACGAGCCGATGTATTTGTAAGCTTTTTCTTTTCAAGCTGAACTGCAATAGGCTTTGCAAGAGATACCAGTTCAGGTGCGGCAGAAAGTTTCTTTTCAAGCGACACCTTTACCACATTTCCACTGTCAACAGGAGCTGTCTGCGGAACAGGCTGTGCCGGAGCGGAATCCTCCTCAGCCTCACCGCCGAAATAATGGAGCAAGTCAGCAATGCCACCGTTGAAGCCTGATGCTGATGCAGAAAAGCGCCATTCGTCCTTGCGGTATATCTCAATTGAGATGATAGCCTTTTCGCTCGTAAAATCATTGCCTGTAAGGCTCATGACAACTGACGGACTGCCGACATTTCCTATTGTTACCATATGGCTGATAATATTGCCCATAGTGCCGTTTCCGTCGATACTTACAGTAAAAACAAGCTTACTGATAGTTTCAGGAAGCATCTCAGGACGGATAGTAAACGAAACACCGCCATTTATCGGAGCATATGCTATCTCCCCGTTGGGAGAACTTGTCTGATTATAGAAAACCATATATCTGTCGTCCGAAAGTTTGCCCTGTGCATCAACGCCGAAACAGCTGAAATCAAATTCACTGTTTCCGACTATCTGCATTGAGACTTCAATCGGCTCTGACATACTCATATATTTTGAGAGCTTGTCTCTCATACCACGCTGAATATCCATATATCCCCCACCTTTTGCGATACCGCAGGCATCACTTATATTTTACCGCAATTTCTGACTAATTGCAATTCATTTGTTGTTGACTTTACACTTTGCTATAATATAGTCAATAAGCTCGGCTATTGCGCACTCATCACAGCTTTTTTCAAGCACAAGGTCTGCCTTGCTTTTCACGCTGTCCTGTGCATTTGACGGACACGCTCCGAAATCGGCGCATTCAATCATTTCCGCATCATTGTCATAATCTCCTACCGATACAAAAGTGAAATCGCTGTATCCTTCGATCTTGCGATATTCCTGTAATGCAGAGCCTTTGCTTACGCCCTTTGTCAGCATCTCATAGAATATATTTGACGACTTGACAAAATCAATCGAGTCATATCCGTTCTGATGAACAAGCAGTTCCATATGTGGAATCTCCTCAGGAGCCATAGCAAACAGCACTTTCAGCCATTCACGGCTGTCGATGTCCTTCAAATCGGCATATTCAGGGTTTATTCCGCAAAGCTCGGTATGAAGCTTTTCATAGTCATTGTTTCTGAATACGTATGTACCGTCAGGGCGAAGAACTTCTCCGCCTGCCTCAGGCATAGTTTCATATATCTCCAGTGCCACGTCCTTTGCATTTTCGGGCAGAGGATTCATATAAAGCGTCTCTTTTGTCGAATAATCGTAAATGAGCGCCCCGTTATATAAAATGACAGGCTCTTTCAGTTCAAGCGCATCACGGTACTGCTCAAATGTCTGGATAGTACGTCCCGTAGCCACGGTAAATTTTCCTCCGAGAGCAGTGAAACGCTTTATCGCCTCGATATCGCCGTCATTTATTTTCTTTTTTGATGTCAGCAATGTTCCGTCCATATCGCTGAAAAGTATTACTTTAGATATATCTTCAAACAAAATATCACATCTTTTCCAGTTTGTTTATGATCGAGATGAAGTATTCGGGAAGTTCACTTGTAAACTCCATATATTCTCCCGTAGTCGGGTGGATAAAGCCTATTTTACGTGCATGGAGACATTGTCCCTCAATGCCCTTGTATGCCTTTCCGTAAACGTCATCACCGAGAACAGGGTGTCCGATATAGGAAAGGTGAACTCTTATCTGGTGAGTTCTTCCCGTTTCGAGTTTAAGACGAACATGAGCATAACCGCCGTACTGCTTTAAAACTTTATAGTGAGTAATGGCATTTCTTGAATTTTCCTCTGTCACGCACATTTTCTTGCGGTCAATCTTATGTCTGCCAATGGGAGCATCTATCGTACCCTCAGTTTCCTTGAAATAGCCTGATGCAACAGCCTCATACTCACGAGTGAAGCTATGGACTTTTATCTGTTCGGCAAGTTTCAGATGAGAAGCATCATTCTTTGCAACTATGAGAAGTCCGCTTGTATTCTTGTCTATCCTGTGGACGATACCTGGACGGATAACGCCGTTTATCCCTGAAAGACTGTCACCGCAGTGATACAGCAGAGCATTCACAAGAGTACCCGTATAGTTGCCGTGTGCAGGGTGAACGACCATGCCCTTGGGCTTGTTGACCACAAGGAGGTCATTATCCTCATAGACGATATCGAGCGGAATATTCTCAGGCACAGCGTCCATAGGCTCAGGCTCAGGAATATCAACTTCTACCTTATCGCCGTTTTTCAGCTTATAATTTTTGCTTACTGTACCGCCGTTGACGAGGATATTTCCCTTTTCGAGAAGTCCCTGAACAGCAGAGCGTGTCAGTTCATCAATATTGTCCGAAATGAATTTATCAATACGGTTTCCGACATTTTCGGGAGTGACTTCAAGTATTATTGTGTCATCTGTCATTTCTTTCCTCCGCCGATATCGGAGACATCAGCTTTCTGTTTTTCGATTTTCGGATCGATAAACAACGCATAAATGATAAGCAGAACAACTGCCATGGTAACACAGATATCCGCAACGTTGAATATTGCGAATCTGAACAGTTTTATCTCAAACATATCCACAACATAAGCAAGTCTTATGCGGTCTATGAGGTTTCCTATGCCGCCTGCAAGAAACAGCGTAATTGTAATATCCAGCAGTTTCGAGCGCTTCATCATCTTGAACAGCACCACAATGCCGATTATCAGCACAAGTGATGTAAAGCCGACAAGGAACCATCTCTGCCCTGACATTTTTCCGAAGATAGCGCCGTCATTTTCAAGATATGTAAGGTCAACTATCTTTGTATCGCCTATGCGGATAAAGTCCATTGTTCCCACAGGCTGCAATGTATTGACTGCCCAGTACTTCACTATCTGGTCAGCCCCTACAAGTACGATCATCATCAATATGCAAATCAGAGCCATATTTTATCCTTTCAAAACGATATGCCTGCCGCCATAACGCAGTTATTTCCGATATTCCGTTTTTTTCTGAGGGAAACCCTTTTGAAAAAGGGTTCTCCCTCAGACTCCCTTCCTAAAACTTTTGGGTGTTTTAGCGTATATGATATAGGACACATATACGCCATAATACTAAAAGTCTTTGGAAAGGGGGCCGGGGAAGAACCTTTCCTCAGAAAGGTTTGCCCCGGGAAAAGTACGGATTACCGTTAAAGCTGCGTTAAAACAGCAGGCAATAAATTGCTGATTATAAAGTTATTGCGACAGCACATCTCTCGCAGAGAGTCGGGTGGTCATGGTTAGTGCCAACATACTTGGAATAGCACCAGCATCTGTCGCACTTTTCGCCGTCAGCCTTGGCAACAACAAATTCTGTCTCGCCTTCTGACTTTTCAACCTCAACGCCTGATACAATGAGGATATCCTTTAACTGGTCAGCAAGAGCGGTATATCTGTCGAAATCGGCAGCACTGCTCTTGATGATTATTTTAGCTTCAAGGGATTTACCGATAACCTTTTCGTTTCTTGCGTCCTCAAGAACCTTGTTTACGCCGAGACGTGTATTATAGATGAAGTCCCACTTCTCAACAAATTCATCTGTGAAGCTGATACCTGACTTTTCAGGCATCTGGTTGAGGAATACGCTTTCCTTGTCATCATCAGCTGAATGAGGCATGAACTGCCATATCTCCTCGGCTGTGAATGAAATAATAGGAGCAGCAAGTCTTGTGATAGCGCTGAGAATACGATACATAGCAGTCTGAGCGGCACGGCGGATAACTGAATCCTCCTTCTCACAGTAAAGTCTGTCCTTGATTATATCAAGATAGAAGTTTGACATATCAATTACGCAGAAGTTGTGGAGAGCATGGAATGCAATATGGAAATCGAAAGTCTCATAGCCTTCCTTGACCTTATCGATAAGAGCATCAAGCTTCATAAGTGCCCATTTATCAAGCTCTGTAAGCTGTTCATCGGAAACGCTGTCTGTATCAGGATCAAATCCCTTGCCGTTGCCGAGGTTGCTGAGAATGAAACGTGCTGTATTTCTGATCTTCTTGTATGCATCAGAAAGCTGACTGAGGATAGGCTTTGAAATTCTGATATCGCTGTGATAATCAGAAGATGCTACCCACAGACGGAGAATATCTGCACCGTACTGGTCAGTTATCTCGCTTGGAGCGATACCGTTTCCGAGAGACTTGTGCATAGTCTTGCCCTCACCGTCAACAACCCAGCCGTGAGTACAAACAGCCTTGTATGGAGCTGTACCCTTGTATACGACTGATGTGAGGAGAGATGACTGGAACCAGCCTCTGTACTGGTCTGCACCTTCAAGATAGAGATCGGCAGGCCATGACAGGCTGTCGAAATCGTCCATAACAGAAGTATGTGAAACACCACTGTCGAACCATACGTCCATGATGTCGTATTCCTTTGTAAATTCACCGCATCCGCATTCGCACTTAACGCTTGCAGGGATAAATTCGCTTGTATCCTTAGTCCACCATGCATCTGAACCTTCCTTGCGGAAAAGATCAGCGATAGCAGAGATAGTTTCATCGTTATAGATTGGCTTTCCGCAGTCCTTGCAGTAGATTACAGGAATCGGAACGCCCCATGTTCTCTGACGAGAAATGCACCAGTCACTTCTGTCACGAACCATGCCCTTGATTCTGTCCTCGCCCCATTCAGGGATCCACTTTACGCCTTCGATAGCCTTGACAGCCTCGTCCTTGAAGCCGTTTACTGAGCAGAACCACTGTTCTGTTGCACGGTAGATGATAGGGCTGTTGCATCTCCAGCAGTGCGGATACTGGTGGACGATCTTCTGTGTAGCGAGCATTGCGCCTACTTCTGTAAGCTTTGCAGCGATAGCCTTGTTAGCCTGATCGGTATCCATGCCCTCAAACTCGCCAGCCTCGGCAGTCTGTTTGCCCTTTGCGTCAACGCATACGATAATGCCGATATCATCATAGTTCTTGCATACTTCAAAGTCCTCGACACCGTAACCAGGAGCAGTATGTACACAGCCTGTACCGCTTTCAAGAGTAACGTGGTCGCCGACAATAATCGGTGACAGACGGTCATAGAGCGGATGCTTTGTCTTCATGCCTTCAAGTTCTGCGCCTGTGAAGATATGTTCTGTTGTATAGTCAGTAATGCCTGCGGTCTCCATTGTAGTCTTTACAAGTTCCTCAGCCATTACATAATATTCATCGCCGACATGAACGAGAGTATAGTTATACTCAGGGCCGAGACATACAGCAAGGTTGCCCGGAATTGTCCATGTAGTAGTTGTCCAGATAACGAAGTATATCTTAGAAATATCAAGACCAAGACCTGTGAAGATGCCCTTGTCATCGGTAACATTGAACTTTACATAGATTGAATAGCATGGATCGTTTGAGTATTCGATCTCAGCCTCAGCAAGAGCGGTATTACAGTCAGGACACCAGTAAACAGGCTTGAGTCCCTTGTACATATAGCCCTTCTTAGCCATAGCGCCGAATACCTCGACCTGTCTTGCCTCGTATGCAGGACGGAGAGTGAGGTACGGATAATCATAGTCGCCGAGAGAACCAAGTCTCTTGAAGCCCTTCATCTGATTATCTACCTGTGTCATAGCGTATTCACGGCAGTGCTTTCTCAGGTCAGTAGGAGAGATAGCGCCGTCCTTTACGCCGATAGTTTTCATAGCCTTCAGCTCGATAGGGAGACCGTGTGTATCCCAGCCCGGAACGTATGGAGCACAGAAACCGGTCATATTCTTATACTTGACAATGAAATCCTTGAGACTCTTGTTGAGCGCATGACCAAGGTGAATTTCGCCGTTTGCATACGGAGGGCCGTCATGAAGAATAAAGCTCGGCTTATTCTTATTCTTCTCTATCATCTTGTAATAGAGTCTGTCCTTTTCCCATTTTTCAAGAGTTTCAGGTTCTCTCTTAGGCAGGTTTCCTCTCATAGGAAACTCTGTATTCGGTAAATTAAGAGTATTATTATAATCCTGTGCCATTTTCATACGATCCCCATGCTAAAACGGGGATCCTCCTTTCAAGCTATTTCAGACTGTCCAAATCTGATTAATTGTCCCTTAACGGGCAAAAGGCGGAACTCTTTTCCGCCATTATGCCGTATGATCTCAGTTGAATTCAACTATTTCCTTTTCTTCAGCTTCCTCGTTTTCGGCAGCTTTTTCTGAAGCGACTGCATTAGCGATCTCCTCAGCGGTTTCAGGCTCGCCGTAATCTACTGTTTCAGGCATAGTAGAGATAAGTTCAAGGTGGCTCTTATACATATCGAAAAGGCTCTTTTTGAAATCAGCAACTTGCTGCTGTGCATCGATGAGAGCCTGTTTTTCTCTCTGAATTTCAAGGCGGTTCTGTTCCATTTTTATCTGGTGCTGTCTGCCTGCCTCATCTTCAAGAACAGCGGCTTTTTCCTGAGCCTCAGCGATTATCTGGTCAGCCTTTTCCTGAGCCTCAGCGATAACAAGGTGTCCCTGTCTCTGAGCGCCGAGAAGTGCATCTTTAAGAGCGTCCTCGTCTCTCATGTACTCTCTTACCTTATCAGCAAGCACCTGAATCTTATTGTTAGCCTCTGCACGTTCACGCTCCATTTCATCGAGTTCAGCTTCGAGCTGTGCAAAGAATTCGTCTATTTCTTCCTGCTTGTAACCAAAAGCAGCTTTCTCAAATCTTTTGTTTCTGACATCTTTTGAAGTAATCATTGTTTTCACCTCTAAATATATTTTAGCAGATCAGTATGTATGCGGCCTTTTGAAGTAACGCCGTTCACAGCAGATACGACATATCTTCCGCTTCCTCTGATAGATATAACGTCCCCCTCATGAACCTCATGGGACTGCGAGGGAATCGTGAAGTGGTTCACATCAACTTTTTCTGCTTTAATAAGGTCTGCCGCCTTCTCACGGCTTATGTGAGCCGCAAGACTAACGATGCAGTCAAGACGCATAGATGCGACAGTTCCGCTGATTTTCTGATATTCCTGTACAGTATCAAGCTCAAACGGCACATCATCGCTGACTTTCACGCCGAATCTGCCAATTTTTGCCAGTGTACACATTATCAGCTTTGCAGCAACTTCCGTAACGAAAGCCTGAGCTTTTCCCTCTGTTACAACGATATCGCCGATGACTTCACGTTTCAGCATCATTCCCATGAATGTACCGAGAAAGTCACGGTGTGTAAGCTTGTCCTCCTTACGGAAGGTGAACGTCAGGCATACTAACGGGAAATCTTCTTTGATATATTCCTCTAAGTAATATGGATAGACCGCAAGAATTTTCCGCCTTGCTTCGGGAAAGCCTCCCCAGAGCATATATCTGCACTCTCCTGCATTGTTTCTGCACCACTGTTCAGCCACAGCACACTGTCGCTCGTCCAGAAAATTGGAAAAGGCAGCAGTACCGTTTCGTTCACAGGTGCTCACCATGTCAGAAAGCCGGGCGGAAAATAACTTATCCGAACTGTCGTTCATCAGATGAATACGCCGTTGTTTTCGAGTTCACCAACAAGGTCTTCGCCGATGAAGCCAACGTTGTACGGAGTGATGATATAAGTGAGGTTTGCAACAGGCTTGAGACTGCCGCCGTTAGCGTATGCAACGCCTACGAGGAAGTCGATGATTCTTCTCTTGTTTTCAGGAGAAGCTGTTTCAAGGTTAAGAACTACTGTTTTCTTTGCGATAAGGTGGTCAGCGATCTGCTTTGCATCTGTGAAAGCTGATGGCTTAACGAGAACGACCTGAAGCTGTGCAGTAGTCTGGATATTTACGACCTTGTTTCCTCTGCGTGGAGCATTCGGGTTTGCAGGGTTTTCAACAGGTGATGCAGCAGCGGCAGCCATTGCAGCAGCTACTGATGGTGCAGGTGCTTCTTCACGCTCGATCGACTTTACAGGGCGCTCAACCGGTTCACGCTCAGTACGAACTACAGGAGGTTCCATCTGGTCGAAATCGTCTTCTTCTGCAGCAAAGAAAAAATCCTTTAATCCGTCAAAAAGTTTCATAATTTTTCTCCATTCTCCGCACTTTAATAATATTTATTCATCTTCACGGAACAGATGCGGAGTATTCCGTGCTGAATATGTGCTTCTGCCGAAGGTCAGGTATACTTTCTCGCACCGAAAAGACCTGAGCCGATGCGAACGAGATTTGATCCGTACCTTACAGCATTGGAATAGTCGTGAGTCATTCCCATGGACAGAATATCCATAGAGATACCCTCATGCTTTTCGTCTCTGAACTTATTGTAAAGTTCGCCCATTCTTCCGAGGAAGATATCGCTGTCAGTCGGGGGCGGGATCGTCATAAGCCCCCTTACATTTATATTCTCCATAGGTGCGAGAGAGTCGAGCAGACTTCCCAGTTCATCAGGTGAAACTCCGCTTTTGGAGTCCTCTCCGCCTATGTTGACTTCGCAAAGTATGTCCATGACTTTGTTGTTAGCCTTTGCAAGACGGTTTATCTCGGCAGCAAGCTTAACGCTGTCAACAGACTGTATCATATCAACTTCGTTGATAATATATTTCACCTTATTGGTCTGTAAATGGCCTATAAAGTGTATTCTTGAAGCTTGTCCGCTTTTGGTTCTGCCGAGGTAGATGTCCTTTTTTGAGAGGAATTCCTGCACTCTGTTTTCGCCGAGAAGATCAAGTCCCCAGTCAAATACCCAGTTCACGACTTCTGCCGGAACTGTCTTGGTAACTGCCATGATATCGACTCTGGTATCCTCGCTTCTGTATTTACGGACTGCTTCGTTTATATTTTCCGTGATGACGGCAAGATTATTCTTTATTCCGTCATAGCTGTAGCTGTTTTCCAACTTAATCAACACCTTCAAGTACAATATCGTCATAAAGCGCAAGATAATCGCCGTCATTCTGGTGAAATGCTGAAAGAACGTAATCGCTTCCCTCATAGATGACATCGATCTTCTTGAAAGTCACCTGTTCACCTTTACGGATATATACGCCTTTAGTATTGGAAGTCACCTCATATTCCTTGTTGCTGCTGTCGTAGCGCTTTTCAGGAATATCAAGGAAACGTATCGCCTCACGGGGAACTTTCAGTCCCGTATACTGTCCCTTTATGAGTTCAACGTCTTCAACACGGTGCTGTACCAGATCGGAATTGAACTGTGTGCATGACAGGGTGATTATGCTTTCCTCGGGATTACCCTCATTGCGTATATCCTCGATAACTGCGTCGTATATATCGGCAGACGAATCGAACCTTAAACTTACGCTGTCGCCAACTGCATACACCTTGCGTGAATTGTCCGCTATGACAAGAAGATGCCAGCTGTAGCCGTCAATAAGCTTTCCGACGATATTGCTGTCGGTCAGTCTGTCATCGGTAACACTTCTGATATCATTTATTGAAATAAAACCGAGATTACCCTTATTGAACTTTTCTTCATATCCGTCGCAGTAGCTTGCAAAATATGCTGAACGTCCGGAAGTGACATATTCTATCGGCTGGATAGAGTTTTGCTGAAGTGCGGCTATCTGTGCCTTCACATCAGCGGTCTGCTGTGAAAAATCCACGCTTTCATCGGTAATGAGCTGATAGGTGCTCATATGTACAAGAATATTGTTCATAGCCGATTCCATTGCGGAATAGTCCTTCATATCCCGTGAACAGACAAGGCTTCGGTAATCTTCCTCGATGCTTTCGGAAAGGCTTGCAGGCTGGGCAGATTCACGGGTTCCCGGATTCTGTATCTTTTCAAGCAGTTCCAGTTTTTTTGTAAGCTTGGCTATCTCGCCGTTTATGCTTATCTGCTCATCATCAGGGTAAACATTTGCGATTATGCTTCCTTCACCGAGTCTGCCGCCGTCCGAGACGTTATAGCTGAGAGTGCCCCTGCCGCTGTAACGGACAGGTTCTTCGTTACGCACGAAAACTCCACGGTATTCGTCTGACATTACTGCCTCTGCCGAAAGAGCTGAGACCGTATCGCTTTCCTTATTGCGCAGATGCAGGACAAAGCTGACAAAAATAACCAGAAGCAGTATCAGTACGGCATTGCGCAGTAGCTTTACCAGAAAGCTGCCTTCCGATTTATATGCCCGCATTCATATCACCTTTTCAGTCGTTCTTTTCGGAAGCGTCAAGGATAGAAACTGATTTTGCAGGAATAATTGTAGAAATAGCGTGTTTGTAAACGAGCTGCTGCTTGCCGTCGCAGTCAAAAATAGCAACGTAGCTGTCAAAGCCTCTTACCATACCCTTGAACTGGAAACCATTTGTAAGAATAATAGTAACCATTATCTTGTCTTTTCTGCACTGATTAAGGAATACGTCCTGCAGATTTATTGTTTTGTTCATACACATTCTCCTTATACATATATATTACTGCATTTTCATGACTGCCGTAAGGAACATCATCTGAGTTTCACGGCAAGCTTACGGCACAGATGTGTCATAAGTAGAAATACACACAATACATTATATCACATATAAAAGTTTTTTGCTATAGCTTTTTTGCATTTTTCTAAAATTTCGATTTTTTTAGTAAAATCATCTAAAAACAACCACTCAATACGCTCATTTTTTCTAAACCATGTCAATTGTCTCTTGGCATATCGGCGGGTTTCCTGTTTGATTTTGTCAATGCACTCCTCAAGAGACATCATATTTTCAAAAAACGGAATGAGTTCCTTATAGCCGATAGCATTTGCGGCAGTTTTCATTCCGCTCATTTTCCATAGTTCTCTTGCCTCATCAACAAGCCCGTTCTGAACCATGATGTCAACTCGGAGATTTATTTTGTCATAGAGTTTCTGTCTGTCATGATAATTCAGACCGAATATCATTGAATTGTACGGGCTTTCCGTAAGCTTGCTCTCGGCTTTCAGTTCACTGAATTTTCTGCCTGTCACATGGCATACCTCAAGGGCACGTACCACTCTCACGAGATTGTTCGGGTGAATGTTCTCCGCCGCTTCCGCATCAGCCTGAACAAGCCGGGCATAGAGGGCATCATTCCCCTCATTTTCGGCAAAGGCATACAGTTCTGCACGGTATGCCTCATCACTTCCGCCCTCTGAAAACTTCACATTTTCAAGGAGCGAATCAATATAAAGTCCCGTACCGCCGACGATTATCGGCATTTTCCCACGGGACAGCACATCTTCTATTTTTTCGTTGGCAAGCTTCACATAGTCAGCCGCCGAAAATGTCACATCACGGTCAAGGAAGTCTATAAGATGATGCGGGATACCCTGCATCTCCTCGGCAGAAGGCTTTGCGGAGGCTATGTCCATGCCCTTGTATATCTGCATGGAATCGGCGGAAATGACCTCGCCGCCGTAAATTTTCGCAAGTTCAACGCCGAGCCATGTTTTTCCCGAAGCTGTCGGCCCGACTACTGCAAGTACTTTCGGCTTGTTATCAGATATTCCCATGTCATTCTTCCTCGTCGTCGATTTCTTCCGATTCTTCCTCGGTCTCCACAACGGACTGAGGAGCATCGGCTAAAAAGCTGTCATAAACCGTAACTATGGTCTTTGCGCATATCGAAGCCGCCATGACTCCGGGTACAAAGGCAATCGCAAACACCATAACTGCACGTATTATCTTGTTCTTGCTTTTCACAATGTTGGGGAACTTTATGAAAAGAATCATTACCAGTACAAAGGCAACGGCAAAGCTTATAAGCATAAAACGAACCTTTTCACTGATATGAAAATGCATAGGCAACCTCCTTCAGGTTCTTTTGAATTGGTGGGCGATATTATTTTTGCTCATGGTGAACATGACAGGTCTGCCGTGAGGGCAATGGCGTATCTTCTCATTAAAGTAGACCTGTTCAGCAAGCGACTGCAATTCAGCCGCATCATTTTTGTCATTAGCCTTTATTGCCGATTTACAGGCGACTGTATGGAGCATATCATCAAGCACATGAGACTGCGGCTCATGATTGTAAAGGCTGAGATTTTCGGCAATTTCAGCGATTATCTCCTCTATGTCCTGTTCCATGACAAAGGTCGGCACAGCAGTAGCGACTGCACACGGGCGTTCCGAAAAATCAAAGGCAAATCCCATATCCGCCAGTAATTCGGTATTTTCTTCAAGCGCAGAAAATTCATCTCCTGTCAGCAGAACACGTATCCCTGTCAGCAAGGTCTGACTGTACTGACGGCAATTGCGGCTTTTCAGGCGTTCAAAGATTATACGCTCATGAGCAGCGTGTTTGTCTATCATGATAAGGGTATTGTCATCAACTTCGGCAATGACATACAGTCCGAACACCTCTCCGACAACTCGCAGTTTCGGCTTTTCAGTCCATTCAGACGGCTTTTCTTCGGGAGCAGTTTGCTCTGCTTTCGGCGTATTATCGGCAAATGAGCCTGTATTTATATAACTGAATCCGCTTAATGGCGCAGGTTCTTCACATACAGAAGTTTTGGCAGATTCAGGCATTTTCGGCGGTTCAGCCGATTTTGCAGGCTTGCTGTACGTCTCACAAGCCTCGATATCAACAGTCTCAGGCTCATCATCGTCATTTTCAGGTTCAGGCACAACGGCAGTTTTTGGCTGAACAGGCTTATTTTCAGCTATTCTGCGTTCTGTTTCGGCAATCTGGTCAACAGGCGTGAACATGAACTCCTGCTGTTTCATCTCGACAGGTTCAGGCTCTTTTTTTGTCCAGTCGATTTTGGGTTTGAGTTCAAATTCATAGATAAGACCGTCATTCATCAGAGCATTCTTGACTGCAAAGAATATTGCATCGGAAACTCTTTTCTCGTTATTGAATCTTACCTCCGCCTTTGCAGGGTGGATATTAACGTCCATAGCCACAGGCGGCAGGTCTATCATCAGCACACAGGCAGGAAATTTGCCTGTCATTATCATGTTCGTATAGGCATTTTCAAGAGATGCCGAGCAAAGCTTTGAACGGACATATCTTCCGTTGACGAAAAAGTTCTGGAATGTGCGGTTATTTTTGGAATACAGCGGCTTTATAGTAAATCCGCTTACATGAACGCCCTCGAATTCATAGTCAACAGGGATAAGGTCACGGGCAAAGTCACGTCCGTAAACCGAATATACCGCAGAAAACAGTTCACCGTCGCCGCTTGAATTGAATTCCATGCGATTGTCACGGATAAGCTTGAACGAAACATCAGGGTGCGACATGGTTATCTTCTGCATGATATTGCTGACGGAATTAGCCTCTGTCACGTCTTTTTTCATGAATTTCTGACGTGCGGGAACATTATAGAAAAGGTCACGGATAATAATTGTAGTACCGTCAGGACAGCCGCTTTTTTCGTGGCTTTGTTCAATGCTTCCCTCGATATGGTAGATAGTGCCGTAGTCCTCATTTTTCTGCTTGGTGAGCACCTCGACACGGGAAACTGCCGCAACAGATGCAAGTGCCTCGCCACGGAAACCGAGTGTCATGATGTTGTCAAGGTCAGCCTTATTGTTTATCTTGCTTGTTGCATGGCGCAGAAAGGCTTTTGGAACGTCATCGAATGTCATTCCGCAGCCGTCATCGGTGACACGCATAAAGCTTGTGCCGCCGTTTTTTATCTCAACGGTTATATGCTTTGCACCTGAATCTATTGAGTTCTCCACAAGTTCCTTGATGACCGATGACGGTCTTTCGATGACCTCACCTGCGGCTATAAGTTCCGAAATTTCCTTGCTTAACAGATTGATAGACGGCATATCTGCTCCTTACTTTATTTTACGTTTTTTCGGTATGATTATAACTCCGCCTGCGTTGATATGTTCAGCCTCATAATCATCGGCATTGAGCTGAGCGAACATTCTCTCTGAAACTATTGCAAACGGATATGCAGACGGCATTTTTCCTTCCATGATATCCTTTTCGGGAACTATTCCGCCGCTTTCTTCAAGACCTGTCTGGATAGTTCTTACCTGCGGCATGATGAACAGTATTCTTGCAAAATCCTTTATCTTTTCAACAGCCTCTGCACGGTATGTGCCGTCATCGGCGAGAATTTCGTCCTCCGGAATTACAAGTTCAAATGTAAATTCCTTGTCAACAGGTGAATTGTTGAGGAAAAATCCTCTTATCTCGGAAAAACCGCCATACTCGAAACAAGCCTGTTTATAGTCATTTGAGCGGTTGTCCTTATAGCCGAGGGTATAATTATCCTCAAGCTTTTTCTGATTCCAGTTGTTTATCTCGTCTGCGCTGTTATCAGCGGACTCCCTGATACCGCACTTGAATTTCAGACCTGCGTAGTCGAGGTAATGCATGAGCATTTTAATGGTATCGAAATCGATCTCATATCTGCTGAATTCAGCAGACAAACTGAAATATGCAGGCATATCTGCGCCTCCTTTTAATTATTGAGCATAGCCGCCATATCCTTCAGAAGTTCACGGCATTCGCTGTCGGAAAGTTCATCAATATTCGTTTTTTCAAGCATATCAAGAGCCGCCTCACGGCTTACTCCGCCGAAACTGAGCTGTTCACGGCTGATATCAGGAACTATTGCTTCATTGCCACGGGACTTCTCCATTTCTTCAAGAAGCTCCCTCGCACGGCTTACCACCTTTGACGGCAGACCTGCAAGCTTTGCAACGTCAACGCCATAGCTTTCGTCTACACCGCCTCTGACAATTTTTCTCAGGAAACGGATGCTTCCGCCGTGCTTGTTTACGGCTATGCTGTAATTTTTCACGCCTTCAAGCTCATTTTCAAGCCCGATAAGTTCATGGTAATGGGTAGCGAAAAGCGTCTTGCATCCAAGCTTTTTCGAGTTCACGATATGCTCTGCGACAGCACGGGCAATGCTCACGCCGTCAAAGGTTGACGTACCACGTCCTACCTCATCGAGGATAACAAGGCTGTCAGGAGTAGCATTTTTCAGGATATCCGAGACTTCACTCATCTCGACCATGAACGTACTCTGTCCCGATGTCAGGTCATCAGATGCGCCGACACGGGTAAATATCTTATCCACAACGGAAACCCTTGCAGAATCCGCAGGTACGAAACAGCCGATCTGCGCCATTAGAACGATGAGCGCTGTCTGACGCATATACGTTGATTTACCAGACATATTAGGGCCTGTGATGATTGACATACGGCTTGATCTCGTGTCTATGTAGATGTCATTCGGCACGAACATTTCCTCGGTCAGCATCAGTTCAACAACAGGGTGTCTGCCCGATTTTATGTCTATTGCGCCGTCAAGAGTGATGTCAGGCTTGACATACTGATTTCTCAGGGCAACGTCTGCAAATGAACAAAGAACATCAACTGCCGCAACAGCCGAGGCAGTTTTCTGTACAGTCTCCAGTTTTGTAGCAAGGAATTCACGCACTTCTGCGAAAATATCCGCTTCAAGGGCAAGAGCCTTATCCTTTGCGCCGAGAATGGCATTTTCAGCGTTTTTCAGTTCCTCGGTGATAAATCTTTCGGCATTTGCAAGAGTCTGCTTTCTTATCCAGTTTTCAGGGATAAGGTCATAGTATGAGCGTGTGACTTCAAGATAATAGCCGAACACACGGTTATAGCCGATTTTCAGGTTCTTGATGCCTGTATTGTCCTTTTCACGCTGTTCTATCTCATCGATGATGTCTTTGCCGTTGTTCATGATATGGCGGAGTTCGTCAAGTTCTTTATTGAAACCTTCACGGATAACGCCGCCGTCCTTGACTGATATAGGCGGTTCGTCCATAATGGCATTCTCAACAAGCTTCACTACCTCGTCAAGAGTAGATATTTCGCTGTTAAGGCGTACAAGCAGTTTGGAATTGTCAAGCTTTTCCAGTTCCTTCTTAATAAGAGGGAGCTGTAAAGCCGTAGCTGACAGGGATTTCAGGTCACGGGGCGTTGCGCTTTTGAACATGACCTTAGTCATAAGGCGTTCAAGGTCATACACACGGTCAAGCAAGTCCATAATATCGGCAAGGACTACGCTTTTTCCGTAAAGAGCATCAACAGCATCAAGCCTTGCGATTATCCTTGCAGGACTTTTAAGCGGCTGTTCTATCCAGTTTTTGAGCAGTCTGCGTCCCATTGAAGTCTTTGTCGAATCCAGAACCCAGAGCAGTGAGCCTTTTTTCTCCTTATTGCGGAGAGTTTCTGTCAGTTCAAGATTTCGCCTTGCATTGAGGTCAAGTCCCATGAATGACTCGCCGCTGAGTATCTCAATGGAAGTAAAGCGTGAGACAGACGTTTTCTGCGTGTCGTTGATATAGTCGAAAAGTCCGCATACTGCCGCACAGTCAGAACCGTCATCTGTAATGCTCAGCTCAGCCATTGACTTAACGCCGAACACCTGCAGGACTGTATCCCTGCGGTCAGACGGTGAAAAGCATACACTGTCACGCAGAGTAACAGAACATTCAAGGCGTATCTTGATAAAATCCGCAACATTTTTCAGTGAAAGGAAACTGTCGGTGAAAATGACCTCGGCAGGGCGGCATCTTGAAAGCTCATTGATAACGCCTGCCTCCAGTTCCTTGCCTGAAAACGTGCTGAGGAAAGCCTCACCTGTGGAAACATCGGCTGATGCAACGGAACAGGAAGTATTCTCCTCGTCATAGAAAATACTGCAAATATAGTTGTTCTTACCGTCATCAAGCATACTGCTGTCGGTAAGAGTACCCGGAGTGACCACACGGATAACGTCTCTGACAACTATTCCCTTGCTTTCGGCAGGATCGGTAAGCTGTTCGCAGACCGCAACCTTGAAACCGAGATCAATGAGGCGCTTGATATACATATCTGCCGCATGATACGGAACACCGCACATCGGGGCACGTTCCTCAAGTCCGCAGTCTCTGCCTGTAAGGGTAAGCTCCAGTGCCTTTGAGACTCTGATAGCATCATCAAAGAACATCTCGTAAAAATCTCCCAGACGGAAAAACAGAACGCAGTCGGAATATTTGTCCTTGACCTCCAGATACTGCATCATCATGGGAGATATCTTACTTCTGTCTATATCCATGTGTTAAACTCCTTCCGATTATTGAATGTGCTGTGGTTTTATCAGCCGCATCCGCCGCAGGTTGAGCATGAACCTGTACAGCCGCCAGCCTTCTGAGGTTCGCAGGTATCAGGATCCTCGCCGTTTGCGCACATTGAGATTATCTGGTTGATGTTGTTCACAAGGTCTTCAAGAGCAGTCTGTGCGCCCTGAAATACCATCATATTCGGATTTGACATTATCTTCTGGTAAACGGTTTTCATTTCGTTGTCAAGTTCAACGAGGTTATCCTTGTTGAGATCCTCATTGCACATAGCCTCGTTTATCTCCTTGCGTATCTCGGTGAAACGCTCGATATCAGCCTGAAGAACAGCATCCTCATCGTTTACCTTCTTTGCAAGGTTGTATGCGATATAGCGGTCATCCTGCTGGATAGCCTTTCCAAGCTCTCTTGTTAATTTGATTACGTCCATTGTGTATTCTCCTTAAATTTATATTAGAACTTTTTTACATATTGTAAAATTGTTCTTTTAACCTTAAAATATTTTATTGTTGCCGCCCCCCACGGCAACAGCATTTAAAAAAATATACAAACGGCGAAGCCGCATATTGCGGGGGCAAGGGAGCAGCTCGCTCCCTTGCAGGGGGTGTACGAGGGGGACAGAGTCCCCCTAAGAAGCAGTAAACCGAGCGAAGCCACGGTTTACGGACTGTCCGCAGTCATATAGCTCGGCTTGACCGACGAAAAAGCTTTAATCT
>JAZUGG010000038.1:0-7061 GCA_045641105.1 Ruminococcus sp.
TAGACATTACAGTACCGCCTGTTGCAGGTGATTCTGCAGCGATCTCTGTAATTGTAAGAGGAGCATCGATCTTGAAGTTTACATCGAATGCAGAAATAACATTGTTATTTGAGTCACAGTAAATATCAACGAACTGCTCTGTACCAGGCTGAACATTATCATAGTTACCAAAGTCAAATACAACGTCAGCATCTGTTTGCTGTGGAGCAACAGTTGTAGTTGTTGTTGGCTCAGTAACCTTTGTTGTTGTAGTTGTAGTTGTAGTTGGCTGTGTTGTAGGCTGAGTTGTAGGCTGTGTTGTTGGAGCATCGCCTTCAACTGTGATTGTAAGTTCCTTAAGAACGAGCATACCGTTAGACTTTGAATATCTGCCGCCGTCTGTCTCTATAAGAGGAGTCGGGTTATCATGCTCGCCTGATGCATCAGTATTGTACTGGCAGAAAGCGATTGTATAATCACCGGCAGCAGCATCCTTTGGAAGGTTTACATCAAATACACCGATTGGGTGATCCTTTGATGAATTACCGATGTGATGATATTCAAGCTGCTGTGTCTGCTGGTTGAGGTTATTATTGATCCATGAATAACCGATCCATGATGTATCGATGCCGGCAGCAGAAAGGCTGTCGCCTGAGCCGTAAACGTACATACCGTGTGGTGAGTAAGCACCTCTGCTTGAAAGCGCACCTGAGAATGTTACGATTTTCTGGCTTGTAAATGTCTTTCCTGAAGCAGCAGTAAATTCCTTTGCTGTATCAAAGTAAGGCTGGGAAAGATCATACTGGTAAAGCTCTACGGCCTTTGCAGCAGCCTTATCAGCGTGCTGTACTGTAACCTGTACTGCAAATGAGGACATATCTTCTGTAGCTTCGTCAAGGTAGATACCGCAAGGGATCTTAACTTCGCCGGCAGCAATATCAGACTTTGAAACAGTTATATGGTTGCCCATTGCATCGTACTTTGAACCAGCCTCTGCGTATGCTTCAATAGAGAAAGTCTTTGTAGCATCAGCAGCAAAAACTGTTGGCACAACTGAACCTGCCATAGATGCAGCCATTGTACAAGCAGTAGCTGCAGATATAAACTTTTTCATTTGTAATAATTCCTTTCTTTAGGTTTTTAAGCCTATTAGTTAAAAAACATAAATTGGGTTTGTATTCCTTTGTAAGAGGGACAAATCAGATAATCACCTTGATCAGAGTTCTGTAACGAGTTCGAGCAGGAACTTCTGGATCTGGAGTGCGTCGAGGTTTGTAATACCGTCTCCGCCCTTGCCGCTTGTACCGCCTGCAACGTCAGCATTTGCCTGACCCTGCTTTGTGATGTGGCTGGTGTCGCTTCCGTTAATACCGTATACGTCAGGATTTACAAGTGACTGCATGATAAGAACAACGTCACTCATGTTTACCTGTGTATCGCAGTTTGCATCGCCGGCTTTAGTCTTAGCTGCCGGAGTTTCAATTGTTGTTGTCTGCTTGCTTCCAACTGAAACTGAACCGTCGCCAGTCTTTACTTCATACTTTACAGCTGAAGTGCCGTCAACGTAGCCTGCATTGATCTTAGCGTTCTTTGTGCCTGAACCAACATAGGTATCACGCTTAACAGGTTCGAGCTTGATTGCATAGTCTGTACCGTCTGTTGCACCGTTTAAAACAGTACCTGTAACTGTACAGAATACTCCGCCCTTGGTTATCCAGCCTGAGGAATCCTTAACACCAGTTGACCATATAACGCTCGCATAGCCCTCACTGTCATTGATAACTGAATCGAATGTTGGTAAGAGAGATGCTGTCTGGTCAGATGAACCGGCACCTTGTGCAACTGCACCTGCCGTTATCTTTGTGATTGAGATTGCACTCTTGTCATATGTAAGAGCGAAATCGATTCCCTGAATGCCGGAAGCCGGAACGTCAGCAAGTGATACGTCCACTGTGAAGGTCTCCCCCTTCTGTGCTGATGCGCTGCCAACGGATATCTGCACTGTTTCGCCGGCTGCAAAAGCTGGAATGAGAGAACCTGCATTAAGTGAAAGCATAGCTGCTGCAAGTACTCCAACGACTACCTTTTTTGTCTTCATTTATTTTTCCTCCTTCTTCAAAATTGTTATATAACAAAGGAACTTTTTGCCCCTTTGATTATATCATGTCTCAGAGCAGCAGCCTTCCCTTCTGCTGCAAACGTATGAAACCGCAGCTGATAACAGACCGCAGTGATGAACAGCGAAACACACGGATTCACGTTCATGCACAGACTACCTGAGCAAATTCGTAAGCTGCTGTGTGTATGAGAAGCATATGTTCACGCTTCACAGGATAACACGCAAACCTTAAAATTAGCTGAAAGCGAACTCTGTCCGCAGCGGTGCAAAACTGAGACGCACCACACTGCCGTGATGAGATACTTTTCCCCAATTCCATATTTACTTACGAATTTATTATATATCAGTCCAAAAAAAAAGTAAATAGGTTCATACGGTTTTTGGAAATTTACATAAACGATAAAATGATTTTTTGCACGGTTTGCACAATGGAGAAATTAACTGTAAATTGCTTTTAAACTGCTTTTTTACGTGATTTTAAATTCGTTAATTGTTTAATCTAACTTCCTGAATTCGGCAGGAATATTCTCCTCAATTATGCTGTTTACAACGTCCCAGTTGAACTCGGTATAAGTTCCCACAGGGTACGCATAAGGAAGTCCGTGCGAGTTAGCAAGCTCTTCAGAATAGCTGCTGTAAGGATAGATCCTTATGTTTGAGAATCCTCCGTCGTCATAGTGGATTATTGTCGGTATGCACTGTACGTTTTCAACAGTGACCTCGTTTGTCTCGCCGTCAACAACTATGTCGAAATCAGGTATCTCGCCTATGACATTGAAGTTGTCGGTCTGTGCGCAGACGAAATTGCCCATTGAGTAATAAACAAAGCCTCTTGTGCCGTCTTCTCGTGTGAGCCATTCCATAGTTTGTGCGGTGTGGGTATGGCAGCCGAGGATAACATCTGCGCCCCAGTCTACCATTTTCTGTGCAAGTTCTTTTCTGTCATCGGAGACAATGTTTGTATCCTCCGCACCCCAGTGAGCCGAAACTATGACTGCATCAGCCATTTCCTTGGCTTCCTTTATCTGGCGCTCGATAACGTCCTCCTCCGAATTGAGGATAACTCTGAGCGGCGAATCTTCGGGGAGTGAGAAGCCGTTGATATGTTCAGCATAGGCAAGGAAAGCAACCTTAACGCCGTTAACTTCACGGATACGGATATTTTCCGAATCCTCCTCGTTGAGATATGCGCCGAGGACTGTAAGGTCATTCTTTTCAGCCTTGTCATTCCAGAATTTTATGGATTCCTCAAGACCATCAGCACCCATATCAAGAAGGTGATTGTTTGCCATTGTGAAAACATCAAAGCCGCAGTCTATGACTGCATCGGCAACTTCGGGAGGTGAATTGAAAATCAGCAAGTCGCCTACAACGCCGCAGACATCATTGCTCTGTGAGATGACCGTTTCCTGATTGAGAACAGCAATGTCAGCCGCCTCGATGATAGGTTTGACGTTCTCATAGACAGGCTTGAAGTCATAGCCGTTTCCGCCTGCATATACCTCAGCAGACCTGAGCACTGAAAGGTGGATGAGGTTGTCTCCTGCGGCAACCATATGAACGACCTTGTCCTCGGGAATGGGTTCTGTGGTGGGTTCGGCGGTTGTTGGTTCGGCAGTTGTTGTCGTTATCAGGCTTGAGTCTGTCGATTTGCCGACTGTAGAAGTTCCGCAGCCTGTACTGCCGAGTGTAAGAATTGCTGCAAGTCCGAGAATTACAGCATAGCGTCTGTTTTTCAAATTCATCATATCTCCTTTTTCGGTACAAAAAGGCATAATACTGCATTTACCCTTTTGCTCCGACTTTAATTATAACACAATACTTTTCGTTTTGCAATTACCTATTGTATCATACTTATGCCATTTTACACCCTGTTTTAATATTCAACCGAATATTTCTAATCAGAAAACAACGTATTTAAGGCGTTTTTCATGCATTTCACTGCCGCCCTCTGTGCTCTTTGTTCAATCATACAAAATTTACGCAAAATTATTGTGCATTACGACAATAAGGTTTGGTTTATCTTTTTATTACGTCATTTACATGATGTTCGGTTTTTCTGATTAATTCTTTAAATTTATTCTCGTGCTCCGCATCATATAAATCAATGCTTTCTGTATGTGCCGCTAATTTTGTCGGTCTGCGCCGTTTTATTATTTTATGGCATAAGATTTATAGAACGTGACCTTTGCAGTTCAATAAACTCCTCCGTAAGCGCCTCCGCCTGCGCATATGATGACAATTCATAGCATCTTCCACGGAATTTTGCCGAGCCGTAATATCCGTTCATATACCATGCGGCGTGTTTTCGTGCCTCATGCATGGCAAGCTCCTCGCTCTTTTCGCTGAGACCAAGAATAAGCCTGATATGTTCAAGCATGACCTGCATTTTCTCCTCAACAGTCGGTGGAACGTATTCCTCACCGCTGAAATGCGCCGCAATCTCCCTGAAAACAAAGGGGTTGCCGTAACTGCCACGCCCTATCATCACAAGGTCACAGCCTGTCTGCTCATACATATTCAGGCACGACGCAAGGTCAGTCACATCGCCGTTGCCGATAACAGGTATCTTCACGGCTTTTTTCACGTCAGCAATAACGCTGAGATCTGCTTTTCCTGTATAGAACTGGTCTTTTGAGCGTCCGTGAACAGCAATAGCCGCCGCACCTGCGCTTTCGAGTGCCTTCGCCATTTCAACAGCATTCGGCTCACCGTAATGCCAGCCTGCACGGTGCTTGACGGTCACGGGAGTATCTCCTGCCGCCTTTACTGCCGCTTCCGTAATTTCTGCGGCGAGGTGAATATCCTTCATGAGCGCCGAACCTGCGCCCGTATTGACTACCTTCGGAACGGGACAGCCCATGTTTATATCGATAATATCGGGCTTGTACTCCAGAACTATCTTCACAGCCTCCGCCATGAAATCAGGCTCGCTTCCGAAAAGCTGAACTGCCATAGGTCTTTCCTCGTCAGTAACGGTACAGAGGGCGGCAGTCTTTTTATCGCTGTAGCAGATACCCTTTGCGGAGACCATTTCGCTGACCATGTATGCCGCACCGAACTTTTTACACATCAGTCGGTATGCCCTGTCGGCAACTCCTGCCATCGGAGCGACTGCGGCTGTACGTAAAATTTCTTTCTTTCCTATTATAATAGTATCAGTCATTGCGGCTCTCCTGTGCCTGACCGCCCTTGTTTCTGAATACAAAAACCTTGCTGAGAATGTAATTTGCAATGAAGATGAATACCTGACTGAGGAATGTGATAATAGTCTTGTTCATGCCGATAATATCACAGCATACAACAAAAATAGCCTCCTCCATGCCGAGAGTTGCAAGTCTTGCGGCATAGAATGAGAAGAATACCTTCCAGAATTCCTCTTTTGTCTTTGTCTCCTTCTTGAAAACGTACTTCTTGTTTGTGAAGAATGCGAAAGTTACCGCACATATCCACGAGAATACAACGCCTGCGGTGCTCTCCCACTTCGGTTCGCCCGGAATGATCCAGAATATCCACAGCTTAGTCACGATAGAGACTACTGTTGTCAGTCCGCCGAAAAGCAGATACATCCACTTTTCCTCGTATTTGTAGTAAATGTCCTGCAATTTTTTCGGCAGGATAGATACACACGCCTTAATAAGTTTTTCCATAATTTTGTCCTTTCAGAATGATACTTTTATCATACCAGTTTACAGCAGAAATTTCAAGAGTTTTCAGAAAACTTTCACAATTCATACAGCCATATTTTGCCATTTCTACACATAATCCGCCACATAATGCGCATTTTGCCTGTTGATGTTGACAATCGGACGTTTTCATGATATAATATGTACATATTCACAGTCATTTTCATGCACTGTGAGCAACTAATTTAACGGAGCTGTATAAAATGGAAAACATTGAAAACAACGAAAAGAAAGAATACTATGCATTTCCTGAGGATCTTATGCCTACCCTCGAAAAAGTGCATAATATCTATGAAATAATCAAGCGCAACCTCTGCGAAGTCGATATGGAATGGCTCAAGGAAGAAGGCAGACATTCCGTTATTGTTGACCTCAAACTTGACCTCATCTATCTCCTGAGTTTTCTGGGCACTATGAGCGGTTCTCCCGACGAGTTTCCGCTGTATATCGCTGAGATGATGTTCTGCAAGGATCCCCCTGCAAACTATGCCATAGGCTTCATCAAAGCCGCCGAGAATATGAAGATAGATCCGCTTCTTTATGAGTACAAGATAACTCCCGAAGTCACAAAGCATTTTGACGAGTTTACCTCAAATGTCACAAATACACTGCTGATACTTCCGCAGTTCAACGACCACTTCAAGCTGTCGATGATATACTATCTATACGGCACGCTCATAACTGCGCTCTGCAAGATGATGGAGTCTCATGCCTCGTCGCCGATAATCCTCACGGGCATCAACAACTACCTGAAAACGCAGTTTGATGTTATCGGCAAACACCTGACCGACGAGGACGCTGAACAGTTCTATGAGAATGTTTTCCCGTATCTTCAGCATACAAATGACAGGATTCATGACATTGAACGTGCCGTAAACGGCGAACCTCCGATAGTAAGAGGCAATGCTCCCGAAAATGACAGTTCCGTCAGCGAAACTGTTGATGAATGATATTATAACAAAAGCGGTTCTTTTCGAGCCGCTTTTTTATTTGGGCAGCTGCAAACTGTCTTACCGGCTGTCTTTACGCAGCCGCATTATCATAACCCACGGACGCACGGAATGCGTCCCTACAGAATATGTTAACGTAATACCACCACAATATCATTCTCAACCATAAAAAAAGACAGCCGCACAAAAAGGCGGCGCTGATATAGCAGTATAATCCCAACTACTATATTTAAGACCTATACAGCGGGCTATAAAACAGAACAGGCAGATATCTCACATTTTAGAGGTATCTGCCTGTTTGACTATGTTAGGCTGATGTTCTGTCAA
>JAZUGG010000039.1:0-8425 GCA_045641105.1 Ruminococcus sp.
CTAAAAACCCGTTTTGAATAAGAAAAAGCAGATAGGTACAGTAGATGCAAGAAAAGCCATCGAAGGCGTGCTTTCGCACTACGAGAGGGCTTGACGCAGCAGATGCTGTGCATAGCTGCTTTTTCTCAGAAGGAGTTTTTAGAGGTGCCCTTATATTATTTGAAATTCCTTTACCAGCCATTAAACAGAACAAGGGCGGACAAAATGCCCGCCCTGCAATGTCTGTAAATTATCTCTGCTCACAAATGAGCTTGATAGCTGTTCTTTCTTCACCGTCTATCTGAATATTGGCAAAAGCCGGAATACAGATGAGGTCAATACCGATGGGGGCAAGATAACCTCTTGCGATCGCTATGGCTTTAACAGCCTGATTAGCAGCACCTGCGCCGACTGCCTGTACTTCAACAGCTTTCTGGTCTCTGATTACGCCTGCAATCGCACCAGCTACAGAGTTTGGTAATGATTTTGAAGATACTTTTAAAATTTCCATAGATAATAACCCTCCTATTGAGTAATTTTTTTGTACGTTTCGTGCTGATTGTACTATCGGCCCCAAGTTACTGCTCACTTCGTCAAGAAAACAATTTAACCCGTCACAGAAATTTTTTCCCTCGTTCACTTCAATAAACGCAGTTACTTGGTACACTTATATTATACAATATTTCAGTATAAAATGCAAGACTCCAACATAAACTTTGTAGATTATCTTATAATTATCCTCTCAATTTTGTGCGTTTTGCCACTTTTTTCATCAAATTCTGTCAACACTCCGCACAAAAAGCACTTGCCGTCAGCCTCACTGAATTTAACGGGCATACGGAAACGCAGTCTGTCAACGGCTGACTTTATCTCAACGCCGAGACATGACTTTTCAGGGCCTGTCATACCTGCATCGGTGATATAGCCTGTGCCGCCGTCGAGGATACATTCATCAGCGGTCTGGACATGGGTATGAGTGCCGAAAACAGCGGTCACTCTGCCGTCGAGGTGATAGCCCATAGCCTTTTTTTCCGATGTAGCCTCTGCATGAAAATCAACAAAAATATTCTTTGTATCGATATCATCAAGTATCTCATCGATTTTCGTAAAGGGGTTATCAAGCGGATCAAGGTAAACAGTTCCCATTAGATTTATGACAGCCACGGAATACGCTCCCATATCGAAAACGCATACGCCCTTTCCGACACAGCCGCCTTCGGGATAATTTGCAGGGCGGATTATATAGTCACGTTCAAAAACGCCCAGTCCCTCCTTGCGGCGGAAGGCGTGGTTGCCTGTGGTTATGATGTCAGCACCTGCATTAACAAGCATATCTGCTGATTCTTCGGTAATGCCGTTGCCCTTTGCTGAATTTTCACCGTTGACGACCGTTATATCGACCGAATAGGTGCGTTTCAGTTCACTGAGCTTTGCGGCAAGGAATTTACATCCGATACTGCCGACAACATCGCCGATAAAAAGTAATCGTTTCATTGAATATCCTTCTTTGTCAGTACAATCTTTTATCACTACTTGTATATTTTATCACATATTACCGCTGATTTCAAGTATTTTATTGCGATATGTAATTATACATAATTTAAAGTGAAAAACATTGCTGTTCATTTACAATTATATATGCCAATATCATTACCCCAAACTAAACCTTGCAGTAATACTATCGTTACAATTGTCATTTTTTTCTTTATTCTATTGTATTTCAGAAAACTTTGTGCTATAATTATTACTATAACGTATTCTGATAAAACAGGAGGGATATTCCATGGCAGGATTTGAAAACCACATCGGCAAAATCGATATATCTGAAAATTATCTTACTGAACTCGTTACTCATGCTGTGACCGACTGCTTCGGCGTTACAGGCGTGTGCAATATCAACATTTTCCGCTCGGCTGTTTCTGCTGTCACAGGCGGCAGGGCTTACAAAAAGAACAAAGGTGTCCTTATACGCACCGGCAAGGACGGAGGTCTTGTCATTGACCTTCACATCAAGGTTTCATACGGCACGAATATCGCTGCCGCTGTGAAAAGCATTATCAGCAAGGTGAGCTTCACTGTTGAAGAAGCCGCCGGTCTTAACGTTAACAAGGTCAATGTTTTTGTTGACGAAATGAACGCATAATTCATGCCTGATTTTAGAATTGGAGGAAGATACCGTGATAAAAGGCTCTTTATTAAGGGACGCTATTATTTCTGCCGCAATTACGATCTCAAACAGAAAACGTGAGGTCGATGAACTCAACGTTTACCCTGTTCCCGATGGAGATACAGGTACAAATATGTCAATGACAATCAGTAATTCCGTTGCCGAACTGAAAAGACTTGACGACAAAGCCAACGTTGCCGAGGTCTCTGCCGCCGCCGCATCAGCTTTCCTGAGAGGCGCAAGAGGCAATTCGGGCGTTATACTTTCGCTCATTTTCAGAGGCTTCGCAAAGGGACTTGCTGGACGTGACGAGGCTGACTGTGATGCTTTCGCAAATGCTCTTAAATTCGGCGTTGAAGCCGCATACAAGGCTGTCATGAAGCCTGTTGAGGGTACTATCCTCACCGTTCTCAAGGCTTCTGCAAACAAAGCCGCTGAGATATCAAACCAGACCAATGACGAGGTTACATTCTGGAAAGAGGTCTGCACCGAAGCCGAAACTGTCCTCGCACAGACTACAGAAATGCTCCCACAGCTCAAAAAGGCAGGAGTTGTTGATGCAGGCGGCATGGGACTTACTATAATCTTCAAAGCTATGACCGATGTCTTTGACGGCGGAAAAATTGCTGAACCGTCTGAGCCGACACAGCCTTCCGAACAGTCTGCCGACTCATTCCGCACGGCTGTCAGCGAGTATGACGATGATATCAGATTCACCTACTGCACTGAGTTCATGCTCGAAAAGCACGAAAACTGCCCTGATGTTTTCATGCTCCGTGCTTACCTTGAAACTATCGGCGACTGCGTTGTTGTCGTTGATGACGAGGAGATAATAAAGGTTCACGTACACACCGACAATCCGGGCAAGGCTCTCCAGAAAGCCCTTGATTTCGGTCATTTCATCAATGATCCGAAGCCTAAGATAGAGAATATGCGCATCCAGCACGAGAACAAGGTCAAGGATGCAAAGGATGCTGAGAACGGCTATATCACCGCTGAACCTGAAAAGGAATTCGGCTTTGTTGCTGTTGCCGCAGGTCACGGTATCGAGGCTATGTTCACTGACCTCGGCGCAGATGTTGTTGTAAGAGGCGGTCAGACCATGAACCCGTCAACCGACGATATCCTCCGTGCAATTCTTAAAACTCCGGCTCATACTGTATTCGTTCTGCCGAACAATAAGAATATAATCATGGCGGCTGAACAGGCTGTAAGACTTACCGACAGAAAGGTTTGTGTCCTCCAGACAAGGACAATCCCTCAGGGTATAGCCGCTATGCTCGCATTTGACGAGTCACAGGGACTTTCCGAAAACAGAATAAATATGACCAAGGCATTTGAAAAGGTGTCCACCGGTCTTATCACTTTCGCCGCAAGAAATTCCGAGTTTGAAGGTCATCAGATAAAAGAAGGCGAAATTCTCGCTCTTGAAAACGGCAAGCTCTCATTTACGGACAAGGACATCAACAAAGCCGCTGTCAAGCTTACAAAGAAGCTTGCAAAGGGCGATGTCAGCTATGTTACGCTTATCTACGGCGCTGACGTTACCGAGGAAAACGCTGAACAGCTCCAGCAGACTCTCCAGTCCAAACTCAGCGACAAAATCGAGGTCATGCTCGTAAACGGCGGTCAGCCTGTTTATTATTACATCATCTCTGTTGAATAACCGCATTTACAGCAATTTTGAGGGACAGCTTTAACAGCGATACTCATATAGAAACTTTATGCTTATTATTGAGGGAAACCCTTTTGAAAAAGGGTTGGCTGATGCCCGCCCCCCTCTGTCACAGGGTGACACCTCCCCACCCCGTGGGGATTCGCCCTCAAACTCCCTTCCTAAATCTTTTGGGTGTTTTAGCGTATCTTATACAGGACATATGCCCTGTATAAGATACGCCATAATACTGAAAGTCTTTGGAAAGGGGTTCGGGGAAGAACCTTTCCTCAGAAAGGTTTGCCCCGATAAATAGTAAAAACTTCTATATCAGTATCACCGCTATGGCTGTCCCTCTTTGTATGTCTGCAATGTAAAATCTGAGTTAAAGAATGCCACAGAATATTGACTGTACAGGAATTCATGATATAATGATATTGTAGGTAATATCACACAAAGTCCAACTTATAATTTTGTACAGTATTACTCATATTATATTGCGGCATATGACCGCTCAATTAAGGAGATATCTATTATATGGATACTGAATTTTCAATATTCAACATCTTCACTCTGCTGGGAGGACTTGCGTTTTTCCTTTACGGTATGAACGTAATGTCAACGGCTCTTGAAAAACTTACAGGCGGCAAACTGGAAAAGGCTCTCCAGAAAATGACCTCCAACAAAATCAAGGCTATTCTTCTCGGTATGGGAATTACAATCGCTATTCAGTCATCATCTGCAATGACTGTAATGCTTGTCGGCTTCGTAAATTCGGGACTTATGTCTCTTGAACAGACTATTGCAGTTTGTTTTGGTGCTGATATCGGTACTACATTTACTGCATGGCTTTTATGTCTTGGTGATATCGATGAAAGCGGCGGAGTTGGTGCATTACAGTTTGTACTTAAAATGCTCAAGCCCGAATCATTCTCACCTCTCGTTGCTCTCATTGGCGTTTTCATGATAATGTTCTGCAAAAAAGCCAAGAAAAAGGACATCGGCAGAATTCTCGTCGGATTCGCTGTTATCATGACAGGTATGAGTCTTATGTCTGATTCAGTTGACCCGCTTGCAAATTCTCCTGAATTCAGAGAAAAGCTTACAGCTTTTGAAAATCCTGTTCTCGGTGTTCTTGTTGGTGCCGGATTTACCGGTATTATTCAGAGTTCTGCCGGTTCTATCGGTATTCTCATGGCTTTCTCAAAATCAGGTGCGCTTACATTCGGCATGGCTTTCCCGATAATCATGGGATGCAATATCGGTACGTGCGTTACAGCTATTATTTCAAGCTTTGGTGTCAATAAAGATGCAAAGCGTGTTGCCTGCACACATATCCTTATCAAGGTCATTGGTACACTTGTACTGCTTCCTGTAGTTATTATTCTTGAAAGCACGAACTGTCTCAGTATTCTCGACAATTCAGTCGGATATGTCGGAATCGCTGTAATGCATACTATTTTCAATGTGGCAATAACAGTTATGCTTCTTCCATTCTCAAAGCAGATAGTTGCTCTTTCAAGGATTCTTATCCGTGACAAAAAAGGCGACGAAGTCAAGGAAAACAAAAAAGCTATCAAGGGACTTGATGAAATTCTTCTCAAAACTCCTGCTGTTGCAGTTCAGTCATGTTTCACAGCTACATCTGAAATGGCAACTCTCACAAAGGATACTATCGTTGCCGCTTTAAAACTTCTGACCAATTACGATTCAGACCAGTCCGCAATGATAATCGAAAACGAGGACATAATTGACGGCTATGAGGATAAGATAAACAGCTATCTCATGAAGATAACCAAGTGCAGTGTCACAGGCAAGGACAGCCGCCGTGTTGCAAAAATGATGCACTGTGTCGGCAACTTCGAGAGAATTTCCGACCATGCGGTAAACCTTGTGGAATCCGCTCAGGAAATGCACGACAAGGGTATATCATTCTCCGCAGAGTGTGTGAACGAGATCACAGTTATTTCAGACGCTATCTGCGAGAACATCGATAAGGCTTTCGGCGCATATCTCGACAGTGACCTCGGACTTGCACATAAAGTTGAGCCGCTTGAAGAAGTTGTTGACAACCTCAGCACAGAACTCAAAAACAGACATATCCGCCGTTTACAGAATGACGAATGTACTGTTGAACTCGGCTATATCTTCCAGGATATCCTCACAAACCTTGAACGTGTTTCAGATCACTGCTCAAATATCGCAGGATGTCTTATCGAAACAAGCGAAAAGACCAATATCCACGCTTATCTCCACGATGTCAAGGAAAACGATGAAACATTCAGAAATGAATATCGTACTTTTGCTGAACAGTATTTCAGCCGCCTTGAAATTCCTGAAACCAAAACAGTATAAAAATAACACCGCACAAAGCACGTCTGATGACTTTGTGCGGTGTTGCCTAAAGCATAACAAAAGGGACAGCCGAAACTGTCCCTTATTTTTATATCTTATCACTCCTGATATTCTGATGTGATACCGTATAATTCTTCAAGAGTCATATTTGCGCCCATTGAATGAATCTTGTTTGCAATATCAGAACCTACATAGCGGATATGCCACGGTTCGTACTTATAGCCTGTAATGGCATCCTTGCCCTGCGGATAACGGATAATGAATCCGTATTCGTGGCAGTGGTTTTCAAGCCATATTGCTTCGGGAGTACCTGCGAATGAATCATCTGTGATATTAACATCGATTGCAAGACCTGTCTGATGCTCTGAATATCCGGGACGGGCAGAGAATGTATCTGCTGCTGCCTGACCTGATTCATTTACATAATTGTTGTAGAGTATCTGCTGATAGTCATATGTGCGGAAACCTGATGAAAGAAAGATGTTGATACCATCCTTGGCGGCGGCGCTTACAAGCTTGAAAAACCATTCTTCACAGGTCGGATCAAGACCGTCAGGATTATATGAAGATGAAATGGCGAATGTCTTGTTTACAATAAGAGTATCGCCCTCATAATGTGCCATAGGATCGCTGATTTTTGCAGGTGCAGGAGCCGCAGCTAATGTTGCTGACTGCGGATCTGCTGAAAGTCCGTTTACGTTTGTTGTTGTGACTGCATTAGGATTTCCGATTACAGTTATCTGAATCTGAACCTCCTGAGTCTGGTCGCCGCCGTCTCTGAGGATTATCTGGCATGAACCCGGTGCAACAGCCTTGATATTTCCGTACTGGTCAACGGTAGCGATATTTTCGTCGCTTGATGACCACATTTCGTTCCATTCGCCTGAACCCTCAGGATGCTCAAGAACTCTCGGCATCTGTGTTTCGCCTACTGCAAATTCAAAGCTGTACTTGTCAAGTTTGAAGTCGCTGTTGTTTACAGGTTCTGTTGTTGTCGGAACTGTTGTAACAACAGTGGTCGTTGTCTGTATCGCAGTTGTCGTTGTCATTGAAACAGTCGTAGTTGTCGTGGTTTTCTTTGATTTGCTGTCCTTGCCGCCCTTGTTATCAACGTCCTTTGAACAGGCTTTTGCAATAAGTATTACAAGTACGAGAACAAGAAATGCTATGACAAGCAAAGCAACAAGCCGTCTTACTCTCATTGTCTGTCTTGAGACCTTTTTACGAGGGCGCTGGGCATCGTAATTTTTGTTATTATCCATTTTTGTAATGGTCCTTTCATAAGATATTTTTACATTCATGAAATAAACTGAAACTGTCAGGCGGCTGAAAATACAGCATAAACCACGGCAATTTCAGGTTTGGACATATGAATTTCACAGCATAGTGCTAAAAACACCTTGCTTTTATTATAACACAGTGATAATGAAATGTCACGCAATTTCAAGTTATAATCCGAAAATTTTACTACTTAGACATATAGAATGCTTAAAATTTGTCATTATTAAACAAAGCATATATATTGTTAATATTGAACGCAGTATATCTGTTTATTGTGCCCTTAAATTCATGATGAAATTTATCTTTTCGGAGAAAATATAGGGCATCAATATATACGGGCAATTTCTTAATAAACTGTTAACAGATGCAGACCTGTATTGAAATCTGTTGCATTTTATGTTATAATAATTATATATAAGTTTTTTCAGGGGAGGGATAATCATATGTTCAACAACTTAAACGGCATGGGCGGCGGCTATATGGGCGGCGGCGGATATAATGGCGGATACATGGGCGGAGGCGGAATAAACGGTCTCGGCATGATGGGCACGAATACTTTCGGCGTACCTATGAACGTCAGAAGCTGTTATGATTCAGGCTCACTATATTCAGGCTACGGTTCAATGAATACTCAGAATATTACCACATTCCTCATGCTTGAGGAAATGGAGCGCATGAGCAATCAGAACCGCAGCAACAATAACAACAACAATTATAACAACAATAATAATTACAATAACAATCAGCAGTACCAGAACAACGGATTCAGCAATCAGCCGCAAAATAATAACTCAAATAATCAGCAGAGCAATAACGGCGGCTTTATCAGCAGCGGCGGTTATAATAATAATCAGAACAACGGCTACAATAACAATCAGTATCAGAACAATCAGCCGAATCAGAATTATAACAATAACCAGAACAACGGTTACAATAACAATCAGTACCAGAACAGCAATCAGCCGAATCAGAATTATAACAATAACCAG
>JAZUGG010000040.1:0-4836 GCA_045641105.1 Ruminococcus sp.
TATCTTATACAGGACATATGTCCTGTATAAGATACGCCATAATACTGAAAGTCTTTGGAAAGGGGTTCGGGGAAGAACCTTTCCTCAGAAAGGTTTGCCCCGATAGAAAGTAAAAACTTCTATATAAGTACCGCCGTTATGTGCGGTGCTGATTTTTTCAAACTGTTGTGTCATTTCTCACATTGCTGTTATCACTGTTATTGTTATTATTGTCATAGTAGACTATTTCATCATCTGCGCCTGAACCGCCGTCGTCATAGACTATCTCGTCATTATTGTCCGCAGGTTCTTCATTCTCATAAACGACATCATAGTCCTCGCCGCCCTCATTATCAGGCTCGGTCTGTTCCTCGGCCACAGTCTCTGTGGTTTCTGTTGAATGCACTTTAACGATGATCGTGTTATTGCAGAGGAATGTACACCAGTCCTGATAGTATTTACCAAGAACGTGAATACCGTCGCTTGTGAATTCAGCGGTAAGAGAACCGTTTTCATCATCAAAAACATCATTGATATTGATGAAATATGTATTGTCTGTTTCCTCAGCAAGAAGATATATCTTGTAATTCAGCTCATCGATACCTGCATTTGTTATGCTGTCGGTCTGTGCGGCAGAAGAAACATGGAGATTTGCCTGAAGCATGATAGTCGCATCAGGCTGATATTCCCTGACAGTTTCAATAATATTTCTGAAAGCGGAAATTGTATATTCCGTATCATTTGCGACCTCGTTGATTCCGAGCATTATATAGATCTTGCCGTACCCCTTGCTGTTCAGCTTGTCCTTGAATGAAAATCCGTCGATATACTCATTATTTATCTTGTAAGCCGAAAGTCCGACACTACAGAAATAATCAGCATTTTTCAGCGTACCATATTCCTTTATTCCGACTGTACGTGAGTCGCCGATAAAAAGAACATCATCGAAATATGACGGATCGCTTTCGCCGAAAACTCTCTCAGGCTGTGCGGTAGTAACAGCGGTAGTTGCCGATGTTGTGGAAGCGCCTTCTGACGTAGTACCGGCTGAAACTGTGGTAACAGGTACAGTCGTAGTCACAGTTGTTGAGAGCACAGGCTTTTTTTTCTCTGCCTTAGCCTGTTTCAGCGAACTTGAATTCCAGATCTGCTTATAAATGAACGGTGATGCCACAAGGCAGGTAAGAATGAGTATCACCGTATACATACACTGTTTATACTTGTTCATTGTAAACTCCTTATTGCTATGTCATCAGAATCTGAAATACAGGAACGGATCGTTGAGACCTTTGTACATACAGTAGACAGATGCCCAGAATACTGCGAGAAGCAGAAGTGCGCCGAAAGCGCTGTTCTTTATCTTGTCATAGATCTTCTTCGGAAGTCGTGTTGAGAACAGTATTCCTGCAATGAAATAGGTCTTGTAGATGCCGAGGTATTTCATATAGTCCTTGTCAAGTACAGCATAGGTTTTCTGCGGAAGGAACGGCAGAAGTCTCTTGAAATACACGCCAAGTTCATGGAAGTCGGTAACTGCGAAGATAAGCCATGTGACAGGGATTATCAGTAACATATAGAAATGACCTGCCGCTTTGTGACTGTTGAGGAATTTGCCTGTCCAGAACTTTTCGGACATGATAATTGCAAAGAGGACAAGTCCCCATATTACGAAATTCCAGCTTGCGCCGTGCCAGAGACCTGTAAACAGCCATACAACAAATGTATTGCGGAGCTGTGCAGCCTTGCCCTTTCGGTTTCCGCCGAGCGGGATATAGATGTAATCCTTGAACCATGTACCGAGCGTCATATGCCAGCGTCTCCAGAACTCTGTCATGGTCAGCGACATATACGGATAATCGAAGTTTCTCGGCAGATCAAAGCCCATTATTTTGCCAAGACCGATCGCCATGAGAGAATAGCCGCAGAAGTCGAAATAAAGCTGGAAGGAGTATGCAAAAATACCCATCCATGCAAGCGGCGATGAAATACTTTCAAAGCCTATCATGGAAATATCACTCCATAAGCCGCCAATCTGGTTGGCTATGAGCACCTTGTAGCCGAGACCTATGGTAAATGTTTTAAGACCGTCCTCGACCTTGCGGATGGTATGTGTCCTGTTTCTGAGCTGTTTTGCTACTGTATTGTAAGTAACGATAGGGCCTGCAATAAGCTGCGGAAACATAGTGATGTATGCGCCGTAGTTGACGATACTTCGTTCCGCACGGGTTTGCCGTCGGTAGACATCGATTATGTAGGAAACATTCTGGAAAGTATAGAAGCTTATGCCGATCGGCAGGATAATGTTCTTGACCGTAAGGCTCGTGCCGAAAAGCGAATTGATGTTTTCCGTACCGAAAGTCCAGTATTTGAAGAATATGAGCCACCAGAAATTGAACGCCACGCCGAAAATGAGCCATGGCTTTTTGTACTTTGGGAAATCCTCGATAAATTGCCCGACAATGTAGTTGAGCATAGTCGTGAGAATGAAAAGGACTATGTAAACAGGCTTTTTTACGCCAAGACTATAGAAAATGACACTTCCGAGAAGTATCACAGTATTTTTAAATTTTTTGGGGACTGCTGCGTAAACTATAAGAAAAACAGGCAGAAAAATGAAGATAAACTCCAGACTGCTGAATACCATTATATCACCCTTTATTAATGGAAACTGTATAATAATCCGCCGCAAATAAATATGCAGGCAGATAAATGTATAAATATTTAAATAATTTTGAAAATCAAATCATACATTACTATTGTACACGCTATATTCCCAAAAGTCAATAGCTTTCAATTAATGCGGCAAAATGTAGCAAAATGTTGTAAAAATTTCTTTAAGCCATTTGAAAATATGAAAAATTTGTCATCTGACAAAGGGTGAGGAAAAAAGGGGTGAGGGAAGGGAGAGGGAAATGTCAGATTTTGTACCGGTTTTATTTTGCCCTTTCCCTTTTTCCCAAGTGGTGCCCCTCTTTGGTGAACAACTGACGTTGACGTAAAGACTAACAATAGAATAATAAATCTCCCTTTGCATAGGCGGCAGAACAACTAACATCGGAAAAATAATGGATAGCAAAAGAAAACTTCAACCATTCCGCACTATAGACAAATTGCGTTTTTGTCTTTATGAATATTTCGTAAAAACACACAAAATGCAGTGCAAGTCCCAAAATAACCTTATAAAGCCTTGAAATCTGCATTATGCAGTGCTATAATTTATATTGAGCTGTCAGGTTTTTAACAGACAGTATCTCTGAAAGGAGGTTTTTTAACAATGGCGTTAAAAAATCAGTATCTCATCGACTTATTAGAAACAGTTAAAAAGAGAAATCCTAATGAACCTGAATTCATTCAGGCTGTAACAGAGGTTCTGGAGACACTCCAGCCTGTTGCTGACAAGAGACAGGATTTCATCGATGCAGGCGTGTTCGACAGAATCGTTGAGCCTGAAAGACAGGTTATGTTCCGTGTTCCTTGGGTTGATGACAACGGCAAGGTTCAGATCAACAGAGGTTTCAGAGTTCAGTTCAACTCTGCAATCGGTCCATACAAGGGCGGTATCAGACTCCACCCATCAGTAAACCTCGGAATCATCAAGTTCCTCGGTTTTGAACAGGTATTCAAGAACAGCCTTACCACACTCCCTATGGGCGGCGGCAAGGGCGGCTCTGACTTTGATCCTAAGGGCAAGAGCGACGGAGAGATCATGCGTTTCTGCCAGAGCTTCATGACAGAGCTTTGCAAATATATCGGTGCTGACACAGACGCTCCTGCCGGTGATATCGGTACAGGCGCAAGAGAGATCGGCTTCATGTTCGGTCAGTACAAGAGAATCCGCAACGAATTCGTTGGCGTTCTCACAGGCAAGGGCCTCACATACGGCGGTTCACTCGCAAGAACACAGGCTACAGGCTACGGTCTCTGCTACTTCACAAACGAAATGCTCCAGGCTAACGGCTCAAGCTTCGAGGGCAAGACAGTTCTCGTTTCAGGTTCAGGCAACGTTGCTATCTATGCTGTTGAAAAGGCTACAACATACGGCGCAAAGGTCGTTGCTATGTCTGACTCTAACGGCTATGTTTACGACAAGGACGGCATCAAGCTTGACATCGTAAAGGAGATCAAGGAAGGCAGACGTGGAAGAATCAAGGAATATGTTGAAGCTGTTCCAACTGCTGAGTATCATGAAGGCTGCAAGGGCATCTGGACAATTCCATGTGACATTGCTCTCCCATGCGCTACACAGAACGAAATCGACGGCGAAAGCGCTGCTATCCTCGTAAAGAACGGCTGTAAGGTTGTTTCAGAGGGTGCTAATATGCCTTCAACTCCAGAGGCTATCGAGACATACCTTTCAAACGGTCTCCTCTATGGCCCTGCAAAGGCTGCTAACGCAGGCGGTGTTGCTACATCTGGTCTTGAAATGAGCCAGAACAGCGAAAGACTCAGCTGGTCATTTGAAGAAGTTGACGAAAAGCTTCACGGCATCATGAAGTCAATCTTCAAGGCTTGCGACGATGCTGCTAAGGAATACGGCATGGCTGGCAATTATATGGCTGGCGCTAACATTGCAGGCTTCCTCAAGGTTGCTGAAGCTATGAAGGCTCAGGGCTGCGTTTGATTAATATAACTGAATAATCTGCAAATTATAAAAGCACCGCACAGTGAAAATTGTGCGGTGCTACTTTTTTATATCATAAAATCTATGATTTTGTGATATTGCTCCGCCAATTAAGTCTTGAATATTTTATACGAAGTAATGAAGAAGAAAGTCAAGGAAGAAAGCCGCAGAAATACTGACGTATTTCAAGGTTTTCTGACGTAGAATTTCTTCTTCAGGACAAGCAGAAAAATTCA
>JAZUGG010000041.1:0-10922 GCA_045641105.1 Ruminococcus sp.
CATATACGCCATAATACTAAAAGTCTTTGGAAAGGGGTTCGGGGAAGAACCTTTCCTCAGAAAGGTTTTCCCCGATAAACAGTACAAACTTCTATATAAGTACCGCCGTCAGAAACGAGCGTCTTATACATTATCGATGCAGACAACGAATTCCATTTCTTCTGAATCTTCCGGATGTCTTACGAAAATACTGCCGCCGAGTTTTTTCGTTATCTCACGGGCGGTGAACAAACCTATTCCGCTGCCCTCAAGCACTTTAGGGCATCTCTAAAAACCTGTTTTATCTAAGAAGGGGTTATTAGAGATGCCAAAAATAAAACTGCCCCGTGCACAGCCGTTTTGAAGCTGTACACGGGGTTGAACCGGATGAAGATGTCACTTTTTGAGAATAAGCTGACGCATGAATATTACATCGAAAACGTCGGTTATGCCGTCACTGTTGGCATCACATGAATATCTTACGGATTCTCTGCCGAGGACTGCATTTGAGCAGTATACAAGGTCGGCTACGTTTACAGCGCCGTCTTTGTTAAGGTCGCCTACAATCGGTTTCGGCGGCTGTGTTGTTGTAGTGGTCGTAGTAGTAGGCTTTGTCGTGGTTGTGGTGGTAGTGGTCGTAGTTGTTGGCTTTGTAGTAGTTGTGGTGGTAGTGGTCGTAGTGGTAGGCTTTGTTGTAGTTGTGGTGGTTGTTGTGGTGGTAGTAGGCTTGGTAGTTGTCGTTGTGGTAGTGGTCGTAGTAGTTGTCAGTTTAGTAATGGTAGTAGAAACAACAGGTTTGTATACATAGTCACTTGCGGAAACTTCGGGATAGTTCAGCACAGTAATGCTGTAATCCGACATAGGTTCATGCACTTTATTGAAGCTTTTCGTGCCTTTCAGGAAATAGTCATATTTAATTTCTCTGCCATACTCACCGTCAAGGTCATCCCATGTAACGTCCATGCAGTACCAGATACCGTCCTCCATCTGAACATAATTCCACATATGAGCGGCATTTTCTTCTTCGTCAAAGTTTCCGAAAATTACACAGCACGGAATGTCAAGGCGGTCGCAGATAAGCTTGAAACCCTTGGAATATCCCTCACAGACTACACCGGGTTCAACCAGTGCGCCGAGAGCCGAGCCTGAAAAACGTGCTTTCAGGTCATAAGTTGTAAAAAGTGCTATATGGTCATGTATGCTTTTCAGCTGTTCATAGCGTGTATCACCTGTTACAGGGAAAGTTTCGACAGCATCCCACAGCTTGTCCATATATTCATTTACTTCATCAATTGATGAGAAAGCTTTGTAATATGCAGGGGTTATTATTATAGATGTAAATGTTATAGTATATGTTCCTTTTGAGCGACTTCGTGTGATACGTGTATCATTACCGGGAGCAGCAGTAAGAAGCGATGCATCCAGCCAGCAGAGTTCCGGATAGTCAAACATAATTGAATCTATGCCCGGCTTGCACGAACCGAAAAGGGCAAGCTGATATTTCTCCTGATCTGAGGCTGAGAAATTCGGCGATGTCGGCACATTAGACAGAGTTACGCTGACCGCTGATTTGAGCCTGACAGTTATAGGTGAAACGGAAGGTGTATCAACGATCGGCTTCAGAGCTTCATAAACTCTCAGATTGTTTTCATTGAGATAATCAACGTATTTGTGCGTACCATCACTGAAATTGGAAGCGATCAGGGGTTGACGCGGGATCTGAAGCTGTAATTCGCTGATGTCTCCGAGAGCGACTTCTTCCGTTATTTCGACATCAACCGGAACATCGTCGGCATTTTCGGCATATACTGAAAAACTGCCGCATGATGAGATAAGAGAGAATGATGCTGCGACTGACATTAATACTGAAAAGAATTTTTTCATAGTAAAGACCTCCATTAAAAATTATTCTCCCAATTCCAAAAAATATATCTACGTATATTATATATAAAAAAAGGATATTTGTCAAGTCTGATTTGTAAGAAATGATAAAATAAAATCTTTGTATTTATAATTCCGATATATGGCTATTTGAAAGTCAAGACATTTAAAATAATCCACGACTGAAAGACAGATGTTTTCATGCCGAAAACAACAAAAAAAAGTAAATATTAGCTGTAATATTTGTAATTTTGTCTCTTGAAAATATTTCTTAGCTATGGTATACTATTTGTGAAGTGCGGTTATTGCCGAATATTGCCGTTTTTCAGGCTTTCAAGGCATGACCTGAACCATTACTCTCTGAGTATTTATCTGAAAGGTGTGTTCCTAAAAATGAATTTATCAGAAATGTCAAAAGATGAGCTTGCCGCTTTTAAGGAAGAAAACTTAAAGCTTTACAACGATTTCAAGGCTCTCGGACTTACCCTCAATATGTCAAGAGGCAATCCGTGCACCGAGCAGCTTGAACTGAGCGTGGATATGCTCAAAGTGTTCGACAACGGCAATTTTATCGGTGAGAGTGGTCTTGATGTCCGCAATTACGGTCTCCTCGACGGTATTCCTGAGGCAAAGACATTTTTCTCCGAAATGCTCGGCGTTTCTGCTGAAGAAATAATTATTTTCGGAAATTCCAGCCTGAACGCTATGTTCTGGAGCATTCAGACTGCATTCAATAAGGGCATTCTTGGCGAAAAGCCATGGTCACAGTATGACAAGGTGAAGTTCCTCTGCCCTGTTCCGGGTTATGACAGACATTTCAAGGTAACTGAATTTTTCGGTGTTGAAATGATAAATATCCCTATGACAGAATCAGGCCCTGACATGGACATGATAGAAAAGCTTGTTGCTGAGGATGAAACTATCAAGGGCATATGGTGTGTTCCGCAGTATTCAAATCCTGACGGCATCTGCTACAGCGATGAAACTGTAAAGCGCTTTGCTGCTCTTAAAACTAAGGCTAAGGATTTCCGTATTTTCTGGGACAACGCCTACTGCATACATCATCTTACCGAAAATCCGAAATGCATTCTCAACATTCTTGATGAAGCCAAGAAAGTCGGCAATGAAGATATCGTATACATTTTCGGTTCAACTTCAAAGGTCACATTCCCGGGCGCAGGCGTTGCAGTTATGGGTGCAAGCAAGCGCAATATAGACGAATTAAAGAAGTATCTCGGCATAAGCATAATCAGCTATGATAAGATGAATCAGCTTCGCCATGTACGTTATTTCGGCACATTCTCACGCATGAAGGAACACATGAAGAAGCATATGGCTATCATTGCTCCAAAGTTCAGACTTGTTCTTGATACTCTCAACGCAGAGATAGCACCTCTCGGCATAGGTTCATGGACTGAGCCTGAGGGCGGCTATTTCGTATCATTCAATGCTCCTGACGGCTGTGCAAAGAGAATAGTTCAGCTTTGTGCTGATGCAGGCGTTACTCTTACAGGCGCAGGTGCAACATTCCCATACGGCATTGATCCACGTGACAGAAATATCAGAATTGCTCCTACATATCCGTCACTTGCCGATCTCAAAAAGGCTCTTGAGCTTTTCGTTATCTGCGTAAAGCTTGCGGCTGCTGAAAAAGCACTTTCCGAATAATCTGGTCTGTCCCGGCTGTTCATGCAACGGTCGGGGCATTTTATTTTCAAAAACAGGCAGAATGGGCTTGCATTTTGTGTGGTTTTGTAGTATAATAAAAAGTGCTTGGTGTATTGACGGGAACAGCTGTTTTTCCCGATGCAGTGCGCTAAAATTTATTAAGGCGGTAGGATAATGGTATTCTCAAGTTTGTTTTTTATTTATATATTTCTTCCGATTTGTTTCGCATTTTATTTTCTGGCACGGAACGTTAACCAGAAAAATACAGTGCTTGTAATATTCTCGCTCCTGTTCTATGCATGGGGCGAACCTATATATGTATTCCTCATGCTTCTCACTGCTTTTCTCAACTACGGCGCAGGACGGCTGATAGGCAAAAAAATCGGCACAAAAACCGATACGGCAATAACCGCACTGACTGTCATCTATGACTTTGCCATGCTCGGCATATTCAAATACAGCGGATTCATCGTCGAAAACATAAACAATTTCCTTTCGTTCGATATCCCTGTCCCCGACATACGGCTTCCTATCGGAATAAGCTTCTATACTTTCCAGACTGTCTCATATATCATTGACTGTCACTGGGAGACAGTTGCGCCGCAGAAAAGCTTCAAGAATTATCTCCTCTACCTTACACTTTTCCCACAGCTTGTTGCAGGCCCTATCGTTCGATACAGCACAATTGAAAAAGAAATTGCCGACAGAACTATTTCCGTGACGGATATTTCCTATGGTCTTAACCGAGTTGCACTTGGTCTCGGAAAAAAAGTTCTCCTTGCAAATCAGCTCAGTGAAATTGCAGACAACTTCCTCGGTAATATTGGCAGTTCAACTGTTTTCGGAGCATGGTTCGGCGCAATAATGTACGCTATGCAGATTTATTTCGACTTCTCAGGCTATTCGGATATAGCAATAGGTCTCGGACGCATTTTCGGTTTCCATTTTGATGAAAACTTCAAGCATCCGTTCATCTGCAAGGACATCACCGAATTCTGGCAGAGATGGCACATCTCACTCAGCACATTTTTCCGTGACTATCTCCTCTACGTTCCGATTTTCGGCAAGCGCAGAAAATACGGCGGACTTTTCCTTGTATGGCTCTGCACAGGCATCTGGCACGGCGCAAACTGGAACTTTATTCTCTGGGGCATCTACTACGGCATATTCGTGTTCATTGAAATGCTCATCGGCAAGAAGAAAATGAAGAAGATACCGCTTCTTATCCGCCATATCTATAACAAGATAGTTATTGTTGTCGGCTTTGCGATATTCTATTTCGAGGATCTCGGACAGCTTGGCACATTCTTTAAAACAGCCTTCGGATTCAGCGGAAATTCCGTTATAGGCATTCAGGACAAGATCACTTTCATGAACAATATCTGGCTTATCATTCTTGCTCTTGTATGCTGTTTCCCTGTGATAGAGGGCATAAAGAAACTCACGGACAAATCGTTTACTGCAAAAAGCTTTACTTCTGTTGCCGCAACGGTATGCTCCGCCGCTATTCTGCTTCTTACGAGCATCATGCTTGTTGATGCTACCACAAACCCGTTCCTTTATTTCCGTTTCTGATCCGGAGGCAAACCAATGAGTGAAAATAATACTGAAAATAAATACGTCGGACAGCATGAAAAGGCTGTGTCCGATCCTGTCTCAACGGCAAAAAGTACATATGTCGGACGCTATGAAAGACGTGACGACAATATCCCTGAAGGCGGAGAAACTCAGCTTAAACCTCTGCGTCCGGTGAAAAAAGCCGCCGATGCGCAGAAACCGCAGGTCAGACCTGTTTCTCATGAGGCTGAACCGAAAAAGGCTGTGCCTGTTGCAGATGAATCAGAGGATGAACGTCCACGCAGAAAACCTCTTACACCGAAACAGAAAAAAGAAATCAAAAAACGCAAAAAAAGAGAAAAGAGACAGCGCCGCATCACGAATACCATTGCAGGCGTAAATGTTGCAGTTCTTGGCAGTATGCTTGTTTTCGGCTGTGTTTATATGTTCGCTTTTGAGCATGAGACCATTGCTCAGGACGAAAACCGTTATCTTGCGACTTTCCCTGAATTTTCAGTCGAAAAATACCTCACGGGCGAATATACCGAGGGAATTGCCAATTATTATGACGATACAGTACCGAACCGTGCGGCTATCAAGGAATTCATCACAAAAAATATCCTGCCGCTCAAAGGCACTTCATTCGGTGATGACGGAGTTGAGCTTCACGGCATGGCATCTGCAAACAAGCCTGTCACAACGACTGTTCCGCCTGTTACAACAACAGGTACGGGAACTACTCTGTCTGCCGAGACTACTACTGTTACCACTACCCTGCCGTCAACCGATAATCCTGCCGCAGACGGTGAAATGGCAAATAATATCCTCATTGCAAACAAGCGTGGATTCACGATATACGGCGGCGGATACGGCACGGAAGTTCAGTATGCCGAAACCCTGAACAAGTTCAAGGAGGCACTTCCGAAGGTCAATATCTATTCGCTGACTGCCCCGACCGCAGGTTCATTCTACATTCCAAGCAACTACAAAGACCTCATGGCAAGCGAAAAGGATGACTTTGACCGTATGCGTGACACATTCAAAGGAGTTTCGCAGGTCGATGCATATTCTGCCCTCCTTGCGCATAAGGATGAGGATATCTATTCACGTACCGACCACCACTGGCAGCCGCTCGGCGCATATTATGCCGCTCAGGAATTTGCTGTTCTTGCAGGTGTTGATTTCCCTGACCTTGATTCATATCAGAAAATTACCCTGAACGGATATGTCGGTACACTTTACGGTTATACACAGAGCGCAACTCTGCTCAATAACCCTGAAAAGTTCATATACTACAAGCCGAAGAACGACATAAAGGTCACTCAGTATGATACCACATTCAACAATCCGGTTGAAACTCAGCTTTTTGTTGACAGCACGAACCTTGATAATTCAAGCTATTACCTTGTATTCGGTATGGACGACAGAATCGTTCATGTTCAGACAGATGTGAAGAACGGCAGAAATCTTGTAATATTCAAGGACAGCTACGGCAATGCGCTTCTGCCTGTGCTCACAGGTTCATTTGAGAATATCTATCTTTGCGATCTGCGTTATTTCGACCTGAATGCAGTTAAATTCGCAAATGATGTCAAGTGTACCGATATGCTCTTTGCAATGTGTTCATTCTCGGCAGTAGGCCCGAACAGAGAATACATTGAACCGCTTCTCACAAAATAAAGGAGACCTTATGAAAGAACTCACCTTCCCTTTTGACGGGAAAACCATACTCAGAAAACGCAAAGCCATAAAAAAACAGCTCATGGAGGACGGCACTCCCCGAATCCACAAGAAAATCGCTGTTCTTGGCGGCTCAACCACAAATGATATCGTTTCCGTTCTGGAGCTTTTTCTTCTGAATTACGGCATTGAGCCTGAATTCTACCAGTCAGAGTACAACAAATTCTATGAGGATGCTGTTTTCGGCAATCCCGAACTTGACAGCTTTGCTCCCGATATCATCTTCATTCACACAACGTCACGCAATCTGACCATAATTCCCGAAAGTCCTGCGGAATCTCCCGAACAGATTCAGGAAAAGCTTGATGCACAGTTTGGCATTTTCAAACAGATGTGGACAACACTCATGCAGAAGTTCTCATGTCCTATCATTCAGAACAATTTTGAACTGCCGCTTTTCCGCCGCACAGGAAGCTATGACGGCTGGGGATACAGTGGAACAGGTGCTTTTATCAACCGCCTGAATGTGATGTTTTCGGACTATGCACGAAAAAACAACGGATTCTATATCCATGATATAAACTACCTGTCCTCTGTTATCGGACTTACTCAGTGGCACGACTACGAGGCGTGGTATATGTACAAATATGCTGTCAGAATGACGGTTATCCCTGATTTTGCGTACAGTCTTGCAAATATCATCAAGGCTGTTTACGGACGCAACAAGAAAGTCATTGACCTTGACCTTGACAACACGCTCTGGGGCGGCGTTATCGGTGATGACGGTCAGGAGGGCATAGAAATAGGCCCTGAAACTGCCGTTGGACAGTCTTTCAGCGAGTTTCAGGAATTCCTCAAAGGCTACAGGAACTACGGTGTACTGCTTGCGGTATGCTCCAAAAATGACGAGGAGAATGCTCTCAGCGGACTGAAACACCCGAGTTCAGTGCTTCATCCTGATGATTTTGTGTCTATCAAGGCTAACTGGGAGCCGAAAGACCGCAATATTGCTGAATCTGCCGCAGAACTAAATCTCGGAATCGACAGTTTCGTATTTGTTGATGATAATCCTGCGGAGTGTGCCATTGTTGAAGGACAGCTCCCCTCGGTCAGCACGGTCAATCTCACCTCTGTTGATGATGCAATGTATATTCTCAGCCGTGGCGGATATTTCGAGGTGACTTCCGTTTCGGAGGATGACCTGAAACGTTCTGAAATGTATGCCGCAAACGCACAGAGAGCCGCACAGCAGAAAAGCTTCGGAAGCTATACGGACTATCTTCTCAGCCTTGATATGAATGCGGAAATATGCGGTTTTCTGCCTGTTTATATACAGCGCATTACTCAGCTTACCAACAAGAGCAACCAGTTCAATCTGACCACAAGACGCTATACCGAAACGGAGATACGTGAGGTCAGCACAAGCAGTGACCATATATGTCTATGCGGCAGACTTGCTGATAAATTCGGCGATAACGGCATTGTTTCAGTTGTTATCGGCAAAATCAACGGCAGTGTTCTTGATGTGGAACTGTGGCTGATGAGCTGTCGTGTGCTCAAACGTGATATGGAGCTTGCAATGCTTGATGAGCTTGTACGTCTTGCTAAAGAACATGGCGTTAACAGGATCAACGGCTACTATTATAAAACACAGAAAAACAGCATGGTATCAGAGCTTTTCGGAACATTCGGCTTTGAGCGTGATGAACTGCTTGAAAACGGCGATTCCGTATGGCATCTTGATATAAATTCATACGAAAACAAAAACCACGTTATAAAAGTTAATGAAAGGGAGACAAATCATGAATAAGAATGAAATTATTGAAAGACTTAATAACGTTTTCAGAGATGTATTCGGAGATAATTCAATCTCTGTAAATCCAAAGACAACTGCGGATGACATCGATGACTGGGACAGTATCGAGCATATCAACCTCATTGCCGCTGTTGAGGAGGAATTTGGTATGCGCTTCAAAATGCGTGAAGTTTCAGGCATGAAGAATGTCGGCGAAATGATAGACATTATAGCTGAACGAGGTGAATAATGAAGCAGAAAAAGAAGAAACGGCTGATAATTCTGTCCGTCATTCTTGTTATTTACATTCTGCTCAGTGCATGGGGATTTAAGCTCGAAACAGTGCGGTACAGCGTAAAAAGCAATAAGGTGAATGATGTAAGGATAGTTTTTATCTCAGACCTTCATAACTGTTTTTACGGAGGATTTGACCAGTCAGGTCTGTTTGATGCAGTTGAGGCAGAAGAACCGGATATCGTTCTGTTCGGCGGTGATATGATAGACCAGTGGGGCGGCATGAAATATGCCCTGCGATTCATGAAAATGATAAAAGAAAAGTATCCATGCGCATATACGGCAGGCAATCATGAGGAAGTCAGAAAAGACAAAAAAACATTCTATAACAAGGTCAGGGAACTGGGAATACCTGTTCTCATGGGCGAAAATCAAACTTTTGAAGTAAACGGACAGAAAATATGTGTTTTTGGGGTTCTTACCGATTATGCGATGATCGGAAAGGAAAATCAGCTTAGCAAGTGTATAAATGAACTTGATACGAACTGCTATAATATTCTGCTTATTCATAATCCTGAACTTATCGGAAATGTTAACAGACTTGAAAAGAAATTCGACCTTATTTTATCAGGTCACGCACACGGTGGACAATGGAGACTGCCGAAAATTCTTGAACAGGGCACATATGCGCCCGGACAGGGCATTTTTCCGGATTATACGTGCGGAATGTACGAATATGGTGATACAGTCCATATCATAAGCAAGGGACTTGCCAAGCCGCTAAGAATGATTTTTATCCCCCGTATCTTCAACCACCCCGAAATCACTGTTATTGATTTATAAACAAAAAGGGCATTCTTTTGGAATGCCCTGAATTATTTTATTCGATTGAAGCTTCTGTCTGCTCAGCAAATTCGCCAACGGCTTCGATTGAAACAACGTCCATAGCGTTTTTGTCGAAGTACATCCAGAGGAGGGTTGCAACAAGTCCCGGATTGTTCTGGAGGTTTATGTAGTAATCGATAGTATCGCCCTGTTTGCAGGCAATATTATCGCCGTAGATACCGAATTCATTTGAAGGAGTATCAACGTAATTAGCCTCGATATCGCCGCTGCCTACTCTGATAGTACCCTGTGAAGCAACAGTCGGGTTTGTAGTCTGACCTAAACGGTTAGAGAAGTCAGCTTTAAATCTTACAGCGTAGTCCTGATCCGGAATGCCTTCCTTGATCTTGAATGTGATCTTTACGAACTGACCGTTGAAGATGAAGTCCTTATCCTGTGAGATATCAAGCCAGAGAGCATATCTGCTGTCATATTCGCTCTTATAATTGCCGTCGCTTGCAGCGGTTGTTGCAGGTGAAGTAACTACAACTGTTTCTGTTACCTTAGCGCCTGCGGCATCAGTTACCTCAGCACCTGCGGTATCAGTAACTACAACAGATTCAATTTTTGTAGTTGCAGCGGCACCGGAAGTGTCATTGTTGAGATTGCCTGCCTCTGGATCTGTAAGATTGAACGGATTGCTGCCTGCACTTCCGACAGTGAACGGAGTAGCAACAGTAATGCCGTCTTCATTTTTGATATCGTTAAGTGTAATATCCTCAACAGCAGCGCCTGTAGTTGCTGCAATTTCTGAACTTGAAGAAGAATCGTCCGAAACCTGGGTTTTAGTAGCAGAAGTGCCCTTTCCTACTGAATTATTGCTGCATCCTGCAAATGATGACAAAGCCATGCACGCAAGAACAGCAATGGCAATGATTCTCTTTCTGATATTTTTCATAGAAAAAATTCCTTTCATTCGTAAACATTTTCACGGAGCACCGCACCGTTTTTTCAATATTTATTATACACAATACGACCTGATTTGTCAAGGTACGGAGAAAATTCTAATCAATTCTTCCGAAATGTGACACTTTTTTATCATGAACATTTCACCTTTCTGTCATTTAGAAACAAATCAATTACAAAAGTCTGATTCAAGGTCATATTGCTCCACCAACTAAATCTTGAATTTTTCTGCTTGTCCTGAAGAAGAAATTCTACGTCAGAAAACCTTGAAATACGTCAGTATTTCTGCGGCTTTCTTCCTTGACTTTCTTCTTCATTACTTCGTATAAAATATTCA
>JAZUGG010000042.1:0-6103 GCA_045641105.1 Ruminococcus sp.
TATTGTAACTTTACATTATTAATTCAGTGTGCTATAATATAAAATATAAAATTAATGATTACTTGTATTTAATATACTATCATAATTCTTTCCTCGGTCAAGCCGAGATTAGTACATTCGTATAGTCCGTAAAACACGCTACGCTTGTTTTACTGTTTTTTAGGGAGGGCTCTGCCCTCCCTCGCACACCCTCCCGCCAAAGAGGTCTACACCTCTCTGGACTCTGGTTGTATGGCGGCTGCGCCGCATTTTTATTATTTTTTTAGAAAAGGTGATTTAATGAGCAAATCAGAAAAAATTCAGACTCCAAAAATTCTCAGAAACAAATGGTATCTCTACATGACGGAATTCTTCTCGGGTGTTTCCGTTATGGCTGTCGAACTCGGTGCAAGCCGTCTTCTTGCTCCGTATTTCAGTTCATCTCAGATCGTATGGACTATTATTATCGGTACTATTATGATTGCTATGGCTCTCGGTAATATATACGGCGGTAAAAGTGCAGACAAAAATCCTAATCCCGACAAGCTGTATGCAAGAATGCTCTTTGCGGCTGTATGGATTGCGGCAATTCCTTTCGTCGGAAAATTTGTAATCGGCGGCATTGCGGCTCTCCTTGTTCTTACTGTTAATACTAATTTTCTTATATGGGCGGCTTTTATCACCTGTATGATTGTTTTCGTTTTTCCGCTTTTTCTTCTTGGTACTGTTACTCCGTCACTTGTCAAATACACTGTTGACAGTCTTGACGACAGCGGTAAAACTGTCGGTACTCTCGGTGCTTTCAATACTATAGGCAGTATTATCGGTACTTTCGTTCCTACTTTTATTTCAATTCCTACTGTGGGAACTGCGGTTACTTTCCTTATTTTCGGCGGTATTCTCCTTGTAATCGCTCTTATTTATTTCATTTCTGCTAAAAAAAAAGCCGTTAAAGCTGTAAGCGCTGCTGCTGTATTTATTGTATGCTGTTTCGTTTCTCCTATGCTCAGCTTTGCTTTCTGGGAATCTGACCTTGACTATGAAGGTGAATCTGTATACAACTATTTACAGGTTAAGGATACTCCGTCGGCTACATATCTTTCAACTAATGTTCTTTTCGGTGTACAGTCTGTCTACATGAAAAAAGGTGTACTGACAGGTCTTTACTATGACTACGCTATGGCGGCTCCGCTTATGTGCGATACTGACAGTAATGAGAAAGAACTCCTTGTTCTTGGTATGGGTACAGGCACTTATGCTAAACAGTGTACTGAGTATTTCGGAAACATAGTTGCTGAAGGCGTTGAGATTGATGATAAAATCACAGACCTTGCAAGAGAATATTTCGATATGTCCGACGATATCAAGGTTACTTCATATGACGGACGTGCTTTTCTGAATGTTTGTGATAAAAAATATGACGTTATTATGGTTGACGCTTATCAGGATATCACTATCCCCTTTCAGATGTCTTCTGTTGAATTTTTCAGACTTGTTAAAAATTGTCTGAAGGATAATGGTGTTATGGTCGTCAATATGAATATGCGTTCTAAAAAGGCTGATGATATTAATACTGCTCTTTCAGATACTATTTCAGCCGTTTTTGATAATGTTTACACTATTGACGTAAGAGGTTCTTCAAACAGAGAACTTTTTGCGTCGAACAATAAAAATATGCTTTCAGCTTTAAATGAAAACATCAAATATATTGAACAGTCTGACCTTGCCGAGATTATGTATGTTGTTTCAGACGGTCTTATCCCCTATGAAAGCACAGGAACTGTTCTTACCGATGACAAAGCACCTGTTGAATTACTTGGAATGAAGGTTATTGACGAACTCATTCAGTCTGAACTCTCATACTACAAAAAGCAGATCAAGGAAAATGGTTTCAGTGCTTTATTAGAATAAATATCACTGTATAAAACCATAATATTCGTTACAATGCACAAAAAACGCAAGAATATTTCTACACATTTTTTGATGCTTTGTTCACGAAATGTACATAAAGTTATGTTATAATAAAGATGCTGAAGGAGAGATCCTAAAGCTGATTTTCATGGTAATTTAATGTTTACCCCAACATTAAATTATTAAATCCCCAATAATCCCTATATCATGGCAGATGAGTCTCCTTAACAGGAGGCTCGTTTGTTTTTTGTCGAATTTTATTCTTTTTCTATTGACAATTCATCTTCATTGATGTATAATATATTTATACCTTATCAAGAGTGGCGGAGGAAACAGGTCCTATGATGCCCGGCAACCTGATTGGAAACGAACAAGGTGCTAATTCCTGCGGTTTATACCGGAAGATGAGGATTTTTTAAAAAAATCAGAGCATTCCGTTGTTGGAATGCTCTTTTTTATTCAGGAGGTTAATATGAGTAAAGTTTTTTTCACTTCAGAATCAGTTACAGAAGGTCATCCTGACAAAATCTGTGATCAGATTTCAGATGCTGTTCTCGATGCTATTCTCGAACAGGACAGCAAGGGCAGAGTTGCATGTGAAACTGCTGTAACTACAGGTATGGTTCTCTGTATGGGCGAAATCACTACTACAGCAGATATCGATATTCCTAAGATTGCTCGTCAGGTTATTACTGAAATCGGATATGACCGTGCTAAATACGGCTTTGACGGTCACACATGTGCTGTTCTTACTTCAATTGATGAACAGTCACCTGATATTGCTATGGGTGTCAACGAGGCTTACGAATACAGAGAAGAAAACGGTGAGTCAGACGGTCTTTCAAACGGTGCAGGAGATCAGGGTATTATGTTCGGCTACGCTTGCAACGAAACTCCTGAACTTATGCCGCTCCCTATCTCACTTGCTCACAAGCTTTCTCTTAAGCTTACTGATGTTCGTAAAGACGGCACTCTCCGTTATCTCCGTCCTGACGGAAAGTCACAGGTTACTGTTGAATACGATAACGGCAAGCCTGTAAGAGTTGATGCTGTTGTTGTTTCTTCACAGCATTCAGCTGATATTTCTCTTGATCAGCTCCGCAAAGATATCAAGGAGCTCGTTATTGATGCTGTTATTCCTTCTGAACTTATGGATGCAGATACAAAGATTTTCATAAACCCGACAGGTCGTTTCGTTGTAGGCGGTCCGCAGGGTGACAGTGGTCTCACAGGAAGAAAGATTATTGTTGATACATACGGCGGCTACTCACGTCACGGCGGCGGTGCTTTCAGCGGAAAGGATCCTACTAAGGTTGACAGAAGTGGGGCTTATGCATCACGTTATATTGCTAAAAATATCGTTGCTGCAGGTCTCGCTGACAAGTGTGAGGTTCAGCTTTCTTATGCTATCGGCGTTGCAAAGCCTATCTCAATTCTCGTTGATACATTCGGCACAGGCAAGGTTGATGAGGACAAGCTTTCTGAGGCTGTTTCAAAGGTATTCGATCTCCGCCCTACTGCTATTATCGAAATGCTCGATTTAAGAAAGCCACAGTACAGACAGCTTGCTGCTTATGGTCACATGGGACGTGAAGAGCTCGGCGTTGCATGGGAAAAGACAGACAGAACTGATGCTCTTAAGGCTGCTCTTGCTTAATTTTGCATATGAATAAAACTAATTACGCTGTAATAAAATTTACTAACCCTGTTTTTATTGACATTTTCGGTAAATGTGCTGATAATTCTGATTTAGCTGATTTTATCTCTGCTGATGGTGCTGTTTCTCTTAAACTCAACACATCATCCGCTGTTGAACCGCCGAAAACTGTTGAACAGGCTTTAAGTATCATGTTCAGACTTATTGACGAAAATCCGCAGAGTGCTGTTGGTAAGATTTTCGCTGAAAACAGAAATCAGATTCTCTCAGATACAGTTTTCCGTCTCGGTGATATTCTTGACGGATTTACCGAAATCAATATGTCTGTTCACACATTTGCTGAAACGAGTGAAAATTCAGATAAAACTGCTGAAACTACCACAACTTTCACTATGACAAGAACTAAAAACTAATTACTGAAACACCGCACTCTTTATTGTGCGGTGTTTGTATGAAAGGAGGTCACTATGGATAATTCTGATAACAATAAATCCGATTCATATAATCAAGGATATTCCGATTTATATTCAAGCTATACACGAAAAAAAGGCTTTCTCGGCTTTATTACTGCACCATTCAGACGTTTTGTTGAAAGTGACTTCTTTTTCATTATTTCTGCTAATTTCTCGCTGAAAAAACTGATTATCGGCATACTTACAGCTGATTTAATCGGAACTGCTGTTTATTTTGCCATTCCTAAGTCTGAGTCACTGCATAAATCTGCAAATGTAAAAATTGTTCCTTTAGCTGATTATTCAAATATATCTGCCGATATTACTGAAAATACAACTGAACCTGTTACGGAAACTCCTACCGAAATATTCAACGGCACAGCCGTTATTGATGTTCCTTTTTATTCACAGAAGGATTATCCGACAGGCTGTGAACTGGTCAGTACTTCGATGTTACTCGCCTACTATGGTATTGAAATGAACGCTAAACAGCTTGTTACAGACGGGTACGTTACAAATAAAAAAGTGTACCTAAATAAGCGAAAAGTCGCATATGGTCCCGATCCGAATTTGTATTTTATAGGTGATCCTTTTTCCGACAGTGGTTACGGCTGCTACAGCGGTACTATAGTTTCGGCACTCAAAAAAATTCTCCCCGATGATGAATATTCTGTGGTTGACCTTACGGGAAAAAGTCTTGCTACAATCTGCAAACGCTATATCGATAAAGGAATTCCTGTTCTTATATGGGGCGGTATCGGTATGAAAAAGCCTTTTTTTAATTCAATAAACAGCTGGATAATCGATGAAGGTGATCGAAAAGGACAGGATTTCAAATGGCTTTCTAATGAACATTGTCTTGTTCTTATCGGTTATGACGATGATTACTACTATTTCAACGATCCCCTTTCAAAAAGCAAAAACACAAAATACTCAGTTACTGCAACAGAAAGATGTTTTGAAGAACTCGGCAAAATGGCTGTTGCTGTAAGAAAAAAACAGACATCATGATCGTATTTCGTGATGTCTGTTTTGTTATATACAAAAAATCGGCTGACGTAAATACGTCAGCCTTAAATAAAAAGAAGGAGTCAGACAGCATTAACACACCAAACTGCTGTCATTTTTAAGAGGTATAAATTGAATAATCATATTAATCGATTGATTCATAACATGTGTATATTATAGCATTATTTTCATTTGTTGTCAACTTCTTTTATGCACAATTACCTAACATATGTACTAACCTGTCATTTATTGTTCTCTCTTCTACATAATAATGCCGCATGTTTTTGTAACATCATGCACAATGACTATGGTATTTTTCAACAACACTAACATACTTGTTTTATTCATTCATACAAAAATATAAAAATCGGCTGTCAGTTTTTGCGCTGACAGCCGATTAATTTTTTAATTAGTCTTCGTTCTTTCTTGAACGTGATGTGTATGCTGCGATACCTGCGAGTGCGAGTACTGCTGCAACTGTTCCTACACCTGCTACACCTGTCTTTGGTGAGTCTGTGTTAGTAACCTTTGTTGTGTTCTTTGATGTAGCCTTTGTTGTTGTAGCAACTGTTGGCTGAGTTTCAACTGATGTAGTTGTCTCTTCTTCAGTTGTTACTGTAGTTGTTTCAGTTGTTGTTTCTGTTGTTGTAGTTTCTGTTTCAGTTGTTGTTGTTTCTGTTGATGTTGTTGTAAATGTCATTTCTGTAGATGTACGCTCGTCTTCGTCTCCGCCTGTGATACCTGATGTTGTTGTTACTTCATCTTCTTCAGCAGCCTGAGTTGTAAGACGTGTTGTTGTAGCTGTTGTAGTAGTTGTAGTTGATGTTGTAGTTGTAGTAGTAGTTGTTGTTGTTGTTGTAGTTGTTGTTGTGCTTGTTGTAGTAGTTGTTGTTGTAGTTGTTGTAGTGCTTGTTGTAGTAGTTGTAGTTGTTGTTGTAGCAATCGCCTCATCTACCATAACGATTGTCTGGTCTGATGTTGCATTTCCATCTACTGAAACTACTGCACCGTTTTCTACTACGAATGTGATATCTGTTGCTACTTCGTAGCCGTTTGGTGCTGCAAGTTCACGGAGTACATAAATACCGTCTGTGAT
>JAZUGG010000043.1:0-12459 GCA_045641105.1 Ruminococcus sp.
TATCTTATACAGGACATATGTCCTGTATAAGATACGCTAAAACACCCAAAAGTTTTAGGAAGGGAGTTTGAGGGAGAACCCTTTTTCAAAAGGGTTTCCCTCAATAATAAGCATAAAGTTTCTATATAAGTACCGCCGTTATGCAATGCAGTTTTGTGCGGTTCGGATTTTATTCAATAGTAACTTTTTTCATAATCTGCGGCTGAAGCGGTTTGTCTCTGTAGTCAGTAGCGCATTCTGCTATCTCATCAACAGCTTCAATGCCTGAAACTACCTTGCCGAAAGCGGCATACTGTCCGTCAAGATGAGGAGCATCCTCGTGCATGATGAAGAACTGTGAGCCTGCGGAATCGGGCATCATTGAACGAGCCATTGAGATAACGCCTCTTGTGTGTTTAAGGTCATTCTTTATGCCGTTTGATGAAAATTCACCCTTGATGTTCCAGCCTGGACCGCCTGTACCTGTACCGTTCGGACAGCCGCCCTGTATCATGAATCCCGGAATAACTCTGTGGAATGTAAGACCGTCATAGAATCCGCTCTTTACAAGCTTTTCAAAGTTTTCGCAGGTGATAGGTGCGATGTCAGGATAAAGCTCAATGCTTATTTTCTTTCCGTTTTCAAGTTCAATTACAACCATTATGGTTCCTCCATTATTCAATTACTATTTCAATCTTGCTTGGTACTTCAATGCCGCTGATATCAAAGGTAGTCTCCTCAGTTCCTTCTTCCTGGTCTTCTCCTTCGATCTCCTGGTGCTTTTGATTATAGCCTTCAAGAATTGACAGCTCTTTTGTGGTCGGGACTGTTTCTCCCTCTGATGTGATAGGGACAGTTTCAATTACATCACCGAACATATTTGTTATTTCAATATAATTCTTTTCAGTTGTCTGCTCCTCTGTAGTATTTGCAGCTTCTTCATTTTCAAAATGTTCTGCCAGATATTTAGTATTATCAATCGTTGAATATTCAGTGGAAGCTTCAGTAGTCTGCTTATGAGAAAGCTTGTTGGTTTCCTGTATATTATCAGCACACGATTTTCCGGCAATAATCACGAAAAGACAGGCAAGAAAAGCAAGTGCGAGAGCAGTGGCTCTGCTTGCATCCATATTCATCCCTCCCCGTAAAGATTTACATTTCATATTATACATCAATACAGCAGTTTTGTCAATATAGGGACATTGTGAAAAAATCCGCAGAAAAAATGAAAAAAGTACTTGACAAACTGAAATTTAGGTGGTATAATTAAAAAGCTGTGAAAACAGTATATATCGTATTCTAAAGACAGCTGGCACGACATATGTCCGTAAGTCCCGCCGAGGAATAGCAATTAAGTTTTTAAGAACTTTTATTGTCCTTTTCCGAACTGTCGGTAAAAGGGCTTTTTTATTGCTTCTGAATACGATCTACATATTTTATTCGGAGGTGAATATTTATGCCAAGCAATGCTGTACTCGAAGCTAAAAAGGCTAAGGTTGAGCAGCTCACAGATCTCATCAAGAACTCTGTTTCAGGTGTGCTCGTTGATTACAAGGGTATCACTGTTGAGGAAGATACTAAGCTCAGAAAGGAACTCCGTGAGGCAGGTGTTAACTACTTTGTAGAAAAGAACACACTCCTCCTCCGTGCTTTCAAAAACTGCGGTATCGAAGGTTTTGATGAAGTTCTCAACGGAACAACTGCTATCGCTCTTTCAAATGACGATCAGACTGCTCCTGCAAGAATCCTCGGTAAGTTTGCTGAAAAGGCAGGCGACGAGAAGTTCAATCTCAAGGCTGGTTATGTTGAGGGTGAGGTTTACGATCAGGCAGGTGTTACAGCACTTTCCAAGATCCCTTCAAAGGATGTCCTCCTCGCTCAGCTCGTTGGTTCCCTTCAGGGCCCACTCCAGAAGCTTGCTGCTACACTTCAGGCTGTTGCAGACAAGAAGTCAGAAGAAGGAGCTGCTTAATCGCTGCTTAATGACTTCACACAGTGCGTATGCACTTACATCAATGGCGGCATGACCGCCGTAAATCAATTGCCAAAAGGCAAAAATAATTATAAAGGAGATTATTATCATGGCTTCAGAGAAGATCACAAAATTTGTTGAAGATATCAAGACTCTTTCAGTTCTCGAGCTTTCAGAACTCGTAGACGCAATCCAGGAGGAATTCGGTGTAACAGCTGCTATCGCTGCTGCTCCAGCTGCTGGCGGCGCTGCTGGCGGTGCTGCTGACGCTAAGACAGAGTTCGACGTAATCCTTGCTTCATTCGGTGACGCTAAGATGGCTGTTATCAAGGTTGCTAAGGAAGTTCTCGGTCTTGGTCTTAAGGAAGCTAAGGAAGTAGTTGAGTCTGCTCCTAAGGCTATCAAGGAAGGCGTTTCAGAGGCTGAGGCTAACGAGCTCAAGGCTAAGTTTGAAGAAGCTGGCGCTACAATCGAAATCAAGTAATTTCTGCTTGCATTTTCAGGAACCGTACCTTCGGGTGCGGTTCTTTTTTTATTTTAGGTATTGCAAAATCTGAAAATTCATGTTACAATATATCTGTATGTGTCAGAGTGCGTATGCGCAGAGAAAAGCTTTGAATATTCTTCGCCGACTGCTTCTGAAAAAATATATATGGAGGTCTCCATGATGAAAAATATGGATAAAAACAGGTTGCTTCATACTCTGAAATTATCATCTCTTGCGGTTATTTCTGCATTTGCGTTATTTGTTTCAGCTTCATGCAGTTCACAGACTGTTCCAAATACAATTGAAGAATCAGAAAATACATCGTCTGACGGGACAACAGATACCGCTGATAAGACAACATCAGCCGAAACTACTGCTGATGAAACAGAAACATCTGCTGATTCTACAGAGACAGCTACAAAATCAGAAAAAGATCCGAATAAGTACAATACATATTCAATGGATGAGCTTTTCAGCGAAAAATCACCGCTTATCGGCTACTGGCATACTGAAGGCAGAGATATGTATATAGAATATAATGAATTCGGTACCGAGGGCTTTACGATATTCCTTCTTGGCAAGGACTTTCAGATATTTTCGTCAGAAATAGGTGTTTTTGAAGGAGCCCCCCAGAATATTCACTATGAACTTGCTTCGTCCCGTGATGATTCAAGCATTGCCAATCTCTATAATAAAACTACAGGATTTACAATGACAGTAAATGATGATAATACGATTACAGTATTCGTTGATTTCGGATTTGGCAGAAATTCCACATATACCCTTGAAAAAACTCATCTTTCAAGCGAGAATATTATGCAGTATACAGGTGACTGGGGCAATAAAGATGGTGTAGGATTGAGTTTTCTCTATGAAGAAGGCAGAGATACGCTTGATATGCAGACACTTTTTGGATTTTCAACAGAAAATTATCCAATTGCTATACCGTCTATAGGTGAATCCGAGTTCTGGCTCTGCTGTCCATATAAAAAAGGAATGCTTACTATGTATTCGGATAACGGTATTTTTTATGATGTTGTAAACGTTCATCTTGTGCTTAATCCTGACGGAACACTGGTAGCTGAGCGTGAATATACAAATCCGACACTCAGAAACAACAGTATGTTGACTTCAAGCGTGACTATGCGTCTGTTTGGTTAATATTACAGCAAAAAATAAGGGCGAACCTATAAGTTCGCCCTGTTTTTTATGCATCAAATCAGCACTGTTCAGTTTTGATAAGTTCCTTGTTAAGTTCGTCAACAAGATTTGAAATCTCAGCAATTGACTTGTTAATTGAAACTGAACTTGAATTTGTAGTATTAACGTTGTCATCAAGTGCGCTGAATGCGGAAATTGTTGTTTCGAGGATACTGATAAGCTGCGGAACAGTATCAGCGTCCATAGTTTCATTCTGGTGGCAGAATTCAACAACATTTTCGAGAAGATCCTTAACAACTGCTGCTCTTTCTCCTGTAGCGGCTGTAGAATCGCCGATAGTAGCCATATTTCTGGAGATCTTTGCAATATCGGCTTTAAGTCTTGTGGAGAGTTCAAGACACTGTGCAGTAATTTCTGCGAGATGCTCGTGCTGTTTTGCAAGAGCAGAGTGTCTTGCAACGAGAACGGATTTAGCGTGAACGATACAGTTATCAGGAGTATTGAGTCCACGGAAGATAGCAATAGCCATATCACGGCATGACTTGTATCCGCAGGCATGGCAGTTGAACTTTCTGTCCTCCGGAGTATGTTTGCCCATTTTCTCAAAGATAGGTTCAAGCTGTGCATCTGTCGGCATCGGAGTAGGCATGGACGGCTTGTATGTTCTGAGGAAGTCGGCAAGCTGAAGTTCGTCGTCAAATCTCTTGAACAGCTTATCTTCGCCACGTCCCATGATACCGCCTGATTTACGCTTTGCCTTAGCCTCGTTCTCAATAGTTTTCATAGCAGTGAGAACATCGAAAAGTGTTCTTGTAGAACCAGTACCGGGGCCGAGGTTACAGCCGAATTCACATGAAAGAACGTCATATATGGTCGGATGCTTTGATTCCGGCATTCTTGCATACATATCAAGGTCGGCATAAACCTTGTGAACACCTTCGGAAGTAACAATGTTAAGCTCCGGATTATGCATGAGAATGTTATCCTTAAGTCCGCCCGGACGAGGATATATAGAACCAAGCTGTCCCTGAACCTCATCAAATCTGTATTCATAGGTGTCATCCGAATCCATTGGAATGCTTATTCCGTTTTTGTCGAAATATTCCATGAGCTTTTTGAAGGTTACGTTATATTCAATAAGACCTGTCTCTACGAATTCTGACTTCTTTGCGAGACAAGGAGAGAGGAACACGATAGGATTTGTTCTTCTGAGATATTTTTTTACATAAGTTGCAGCGCATCCTGCAGGGCTATGAATAGGGGAAAGGTTCTGGAGCAGTTTAGGCTGATATTCCTCGATATAGTTTACGATAGCAGCACATGGCTGAGTGATTACGTTGCCTATTCTGTTGGTTTCAATACCTCTTACATGAGCCCATGTGCAGATATCAGCACCGAAGGAAACGTCAAATATGGTACAGCCCTGTTTTCTGAACCATTCAAGAATGCCCTTCCATCTGTTAGGAAATACGGTCTTGATCGCAGGAGCAACAAGAACGATGAGTTTTTCCTTGATAACACGGGACATACATTCTTCTGTATCGTCTATGTAATCTCTTGCGCCGTGGTTGCAGGTACCGACACATTCACCACAGGCAAGGCACTTGTCAGGATTGACTGTTGTCATGAATCTGCCGTCGTCGAGTACCTTGGTAATATTGGCTTCAGGAGCGGGACAGCTTCTTACGCAGGCATTGCAGCCCACGCATTTTTCAGGTTTTACAATAATGATTTCATTCATGTTGTATTTCTCCTTGGAACATTTTCACGTAATCAGTATAGGATAAGGCTATTCAGCCTTCAGCTTTGTCCTCGCCTTAGTTGATAGATTGAGCAGAGCACTGACATTTTACGCAAATAATTTAATTCTTTTTATTTATAGCATTAGCCTGAGCAGCAAGGGCTGCAAGGTCAATCTTGCCTTTTTTCTTTGGAGCGGCAGGCTTTTCAGCTTCCTTCGGGGCTTCCTGTTCAGCCTCGATAACTGGTTCAGCATCAGCCGTATCCTGAACAGGTTCAGTTTTTTCGGCAGCAGCATTCTGTTTTTCAGCATCTTCTGCCATTCTGCGTTCAGCGGCTTCAACAGCGGCTGCCATAACTTCCTCGCTTGAAAGGGCGGAGGACATATTAGAAACGAGTCTGTCTGATTCTGCAAGAGCAGCTTTGAGAGCCTCGACATTTTTCATAATGATATCAGCGTTTCTGGCGAGTGCAGAACGTGCGATAAATGAAGTCTGGTCAATTTCCTCGGCACGTTTTTCGGCATCAGAAACAGTCTGTGAAGCTGTTGATTCGGCTTCATTGATAATTTTAGCTGCAAGGGTATTAGCACCGGCAACGGTTTCCTTTGCGGCTTTTTCGGCATCACTTATGATCTGTGCGGACTGAGCCTTTGCATCTTCAAGAAGCATATCAGAAGCTTTCTGGACTTCATCGAAAACAGTTCCGAAAGCAGCAGCTTTAGAATCTGTCTGTAATGCTGAGATCATATCGTTAGCTTTTTTCAGCTGATAGTTAAGGTCATCGATTTCTTTCTGCATATCAGCAATTTTTTGCTGTGAAGCAGCATTTTCCTCGATAGCGATGCTGAGTTTGTCTGAAAGAGACTTATTAGTTGTCTGGAATTTTGTCAGAATCTCTCTGTTGACTTCAAGAGCGGTTTCGGCAGCTTTTTCAACGTTTGAGCCGCTTTTCAAGGCGTTAAGGAGATATTTTGTGTCACGAAGTTCATTTTTTAGGCTGTTATTCTGGGTATTCAGGGATTCAAGCTGTTCAAGAACGTCAGCTTTGTCGAAGCCGCCGAATGTGACAGTTCTGATGAAATTTGAGTCATTCATAATGCGTATCCTCCTTGTTATATGAGCAAAATTTTGTGATTTGTAATGTGAAATGTTTTATAATTAATTATACACTAAAATACTAATAAAGTCAATATATCTTTTATACAAAAAAACCGTATTTTTTATATTTGTTGCACAAAATACTGACGGATTTAACAGCAATAAGGTGGATTACATATAATTACCAGTTGCCCTCGCATTTTTCGATAAGTTCTTTTACCTCATCGTTGTCATAAAGACCGAGGTCAAACAGTTTATCAGCTTGTTTCTTGGTGATATGTCCGGTGTCAGCGTGAACGAACTGACCATGAGTCTGTTCGGTGCCGTCCCATGAGTCAATAATTTTTATCCAGCCTGCACGTTCAAGAGTGCTTTCAGGGAATCTTGCTTTTGGGAAAAATGCGGCAGCAAGCATTGAAGCACATTTATTGTGATTAGTGTAGCTGCATGAATAAGTATCGCCTTCCGGTGACATCCAGCCAAGTTTGAATGAGGGATGGTTCTTGAAAAACATTTCCTCAATTGAAAGCGGCGGTGTTTTGTCTGTTTCGATTATTCTGTCAAAGCAAAAATCATTTTTGTTGAAGCGGTAGTATCCGCCCCTGCCGTCAAGAATGACAGGGAGTGCTTCCTCGTCGATGATACCCTTGAATTCACTGTTTTCAAGAGCTGTGGCAGTGTCAATATACTCATAGCAATAAAATCCTGTTTCAGCTCTGTAAACGGCATACTTTTTTTTCATCACATTTCACCTCACGCTTCTGATAGACATATATTATATTGTACCATTTATCAGCGGATATGTCAAATGCGTTTTTGTAGAAAAGACGGTGCTTGTATTGTGTATTTTAGACAAATTTCATCAGATCACAGTTTTTCAAAGGTAAACTGACAATATTTCATCAAAAAAGAACGCCTCCGCAGAAAGCGGAAGCGTTCGGAATTATGTCAGATATTCATAACAGATGTTATCATATTACCACCGTTCAGCTTGACATTTCTCATAGCTGTATCAAGCTTTACGAGGAGTGAGTTTACGTTGAGACAATCTCCGGGGAGATAGTGGTAAACTGCGCCTGAAACGGTAAGCTGAACAGAAAGGTTCATGATATTGAACGGACTTGACATTACGTTGCGAATATTCTGTGCATGAGCCATAGCCTGATTTTCTGATATATCTCTGTTAAACAGGAAGCAGAATTCGTTGCCTGTGATACAGTAGATTTCAGCAATAGCACTGAACTGTTCCTTGAGCATTTCTGCAACTGTAGCGAGATATTCATCGCCGAACTCATAGCCGTAGGTATCGTTTATGCTTCGGAAGTTATCCATATCGAAAACTGCGATATTGAAACGGTCGGATTCGAGTCTTGGAGTAAGATCCTGAGTAAGAGCGTAACGGTTTTTTGTACCTGTAAGAAGGTTTGAAAGAGCAAGGTCGCTGGCTTTCTGACGTGTACTTTTGAGCTTTGCGTCAACTTCTGCGAGGTTCTTTTCACGTTCTGCGAGGGCTTCCTGAGATTTCTTGGCAGCCTTAGCCATGAAGTAAACGGCTAAAAGTGAAAGTCCGTAAATGATTACGATGGCGATCTCGATACCAATAAAGATACGGAGACCACGCTGCTGCATTGCACTTGTTTCACTGCTGGCGATATCGATAGTACCGTTGAACATTTCGCTTGTAGCGATCTGGAACGGATAAACCTCATTTTTATAAAGCTGAGATATTTTCTGAAGTTCTTCTTCTGTTGCGTTGTCACTTACAGCGTCGTACAGTTTTTCGATACTCTTGCCGTAACCAGCGAAAAGCTTAACAGCGAAGTTATATCTGTTTTTTGCATTTCCTGAAAGGGAATCGTAATTCTCATCTTTTTCAAATGCCGCCATATCGTTATTAAAATTTGTCGTTTTTCTGCTGATGTTCTGCTTTGTGGTAGCTTCGTCTCTTGAACCTGAAACGAAGAGAAGAACGTCACTGTTGATATCAAGAAGCTGGCTGTTGAGTGAGTTGATGGTACTCATGGTGATAGAGGATTTTTTAGAAGTTACAACAGTTCTGCTGTACAGATATGCAACGAGTATTCCGTTGAGTATTGTCGTAATCGTAAGCATAAGGGCAGTGAGGTAATATGCTCTTGAACTGCCGCTTTTGCCTTCTTTATTTTTTGCCATATTGTTAATACCTCCGTTATTCGTTTACTGAAGCGTTAAGTAAGTTCTGTACATATTCTTCTTCAAGCTTAGCTGAGTTGATATACATGATACCAGGGTCAACGTCGGTCGGAACACTCTTGCCCTGAAGTATCTGCTTTACATAACGAACGCTCAGATAACCCATCAGATAAGGGTTCTGGATGATAGTTCCGTCGAGGGTACCGGTTTTAAGATAGCTGATCTCGGCCTGTGATGAGTTGAAACCGATGATTACAAGCTTCTGAAGGGCTTTCGTTTCTTCGGAACTCAGAGTTCTGTCACCGATCTTGCCGCTGTTTCTTGCACCTTCAACCTGCTTGCATACCTGCTCGGTAGTTTCAGTGTTTGTGCAGAAAATTACGGAAGTTTCGAGGATATTCTTAGAACTGAGAATATCGTTCTTAACCGTATCAGACATGGCATTTGTCTCGGTATTGAGGAACAGTGTGAAATGCTCTGACTTAATTGAATTAAGTTCTGAAACAGGGATTTCTCCTGCAACTGAAAGTTCGTTTGTGCCCTGTTTATTTTGGCTGGTTTGTTCAAGAGCGATAGCTTGTGCGATCTCGTCCTGGAAACCGTTGCATCTGGTATTACCTGTACCGGAAGCGTGGCCGAATACAAGGAATTTTCCGTGTCCGCTTACGGTATCTTTATCTTTTGTCATCATGCTTATAACTTCACGTGCGGCGGTTCTGCCGGCTTCTTCGTCGTCTGACTTGATAAGCATTGATACCTGATCGGATCTGAGACTTGTGCCGTCGTATTTAATGGCGTTGTTGATGTTGATGATCGGGGTTGAGATTTTTTGGTTTGAACCGACTGTGATCTCGGTGCCGGCAATTTCTGCCAGTTTATTGTTGATATCACTGAAATCACCGTTTGACGGTGTATTCGGAGCGATGATAATGGCTTTATAGCCGTCTGCTTTTGCTTTGTCAAGCTGTTCAAGCTGTGATTTTGTGTCGGTTTCGCTATCACCGTAAACAACCGTAACATCGAGACCGATCTCACTGCCGGCTTCTTCTGCGCCACGGGCGATATCGCTCCAGAATTCGATGTTTTTGTTTTTACAGAGCAGCATAACCTTGCCGGATACATCTGAGTTGATAGGGCCGGCACTGACATCACAGGCAGTAAAAGCTGCGAGCGATATTACTGACAGAGCGGCTGCGGCAAATCTCAGAAAAGTTTTCCCTTTTTTCATTTTGTTCATATAGTTTAAAACCTCCTTAGACAAATACAGAAAATATTGTTTGCCTGATTTTTTAGAAAATACTCCGATAAGCAGCGGATCAATTACAAAACTGTGCGAAGCGCCGGAAGTGAATACGGCGGGGAGTCGGTTCAGTGCATAAAATACCGATGTTGAATGCGGAGAATGTTCTGTGACGGAACAAAATTGCTTTATATACATATTTTATCACAAATATAAATAAAATTCAACAGTATTTCAATAATTAAATGTGCACACTTCTAACAATTATTTTTTCCTGTTTATGTGCAATTTTTATATAACGTATACAGTTTCTTAATATCTGTAAATAATAAACATTTTGTATAATTGTTTTTCCGGAAAGCAAATATATTACCTGAAAGTGAAAAAATCACCTTATAATATATAATATAAAATAATGCGCGTAAAAGTTTTTGGACTTCTTTCATGTTTTTTATTAGTTTTTCCTTGACAATAACATAGAAAAGTGATATACTTATAGTTGACAATTATACGTTTAGCAATGTTAAAACATATAAGTTTATCAATGCAGCAATATTTTATGTCAGGAGGGGTAAAAATGCAATGTGAAAAGTGTGGCGCTAACGTCGGATATGAACACGTTTCGTGTCCCGAATGCGGCGCTCCTGTTCCACAGAATGTGGAAGGCTTTGAAAATACCATGGAGTTCCAGTCAGCTTTAAGAGCCATAGTAGTGGAGTATGGTGCATGGGCTGTTGCGGACCTCGAAAAATTCATAGGTCTTCTCGGCGACTTTGTGCCCGATCATAACAAAGAACGCAGACTTCTTATAAATATGTATCGACAGGGCGTACTGAAAGTAATGCTGACCGAGAAAAACCGTGAACTTGGTGCAATGAAGGCAAAAAGCTTCCTCATAGGTGATATGTTCCTTGCCGATAATGCAGCGGAATTTGTTATCGCCTGCTTCACGTATATGCTGGGCTGGCCGTATGAGTCACCTATGAAGATTCTTCCGGAAAGCGAAGACAGTGAAAATGAAGAAGAAAAGAAATCGGTTCCTGTTGATATCAATGAACAGGTATTTACTCCACGAAATGCAAGAAGATTCAGACTGAGTGCGAATGTTGTCATTCCTGACGGCTTCACTAAGCTTGATCCTTTTTGTTTCGATAAATTCGGTTCGATGAGAACAATTCAGCTCCCGTCGTCCCTGCTTGCTATCGGAGACTATGCATTCTCTGCCTGCAAGCGTCTCAGAGGCCTTGAACTTCCTGAAAATCTGAAGCTGATAAAGCAGGGCGCTTTCAGTGAATGTCAGAACCTTGTGGTTGTCAAGATACCGAAGGGCGTTCTTGAAATTGAGGACAGTACCTTCTCCTTCTGCTCCAGCCTTGAGGTCATTGAGATTCCTGACAGCGTAAGCAGCATCGGCGCAGAGGCGTTCTCAGGCTGTGACAAGCTGAGAAAACTGTTTCTCCCTGAAAGCATTAAGTTCATAGACAAAAATGCTTTCTCCTATTGTCCGAATCTTACTATCTATTGTTTGGAAAACTCTTACGTACACAAATATTGCCTCGCTACGGGCAGAAATGCAGTTCTCGTAAGTTCGTCACTCGAAGTTGACTGATGAGAACTATAGAAAGGATGAAATCAGATGGTTGAGCTTGAAATTGGTCAGGAAGTTGAAATGGAATTCGGCGGAGCGGCTCAGGTTTTAAGCGTTATCGGCAGCGGCGGTCAGGGTACTGTTTACCTTGTAAGGTTCAACGGTATGAAATGGGCGCTGAAATGGTACGATATCGATAAAATGAAGAACCCGAAGGCTTTCCGCAAGAACCTTGAGACCAACATTAACGACGGCCCGCCGAGCAATAAGTTCCTCTGGCCGAAATATCTCACTAAAGAAATGCCGGACGGAACATTCGGCTATATAATGGAATTGAAACCGGACGGTTTCGATTCATTTGTTGATATCCTCAACACCTACAAGCTGGAAATTGATCCGCTTACAGGTCATGCAGTAAAGCGTGATATCAGATTTACAAGCCTTACTGCCATGATCACTGCTGTTATTAACATTGTTAACGCTTTCAGACAGCTCCACCGTGCAGGTAAGAGCTATCAGGACCTTAACGACGGCGGCTTCTTCATCAACGTAAATACCGGCGCTGTTCTCGTCTGCGACTGTGATAACATCGCTCCTGACGGAAGCAACTTCGGTATCGGCGGTAAGCCGGGCTATATGGCTCCTGAGGTTGTAAGAGGTATTGCACAGCCTAATGTGCAGACCGATAAATATTCACTTGCAGTCGTTCTCTTTAAGCTTCTTTTCAGAGGCGATCCGATGGAGGGAGAAAAGGTTGTGCGTGATGTTTGTCTCACTGAATCCTCAGAGCTTAAGCACTACGGTCAGAATGCAGTATTCGTTTATGATCCGAATGATGCTTCAAACCGTCCTGTAAGAGGAATTCATGACAATGTAATCAAGTTCTGGAGAATTTATCCGGATTATATAAAGGACGCTTTTGTCCGCTCATTTACCGTAGGTATTCAGGAGCCTTCAAAGCGTATAATCGAGAATGAATGGCAGAAGCTTTTTATCCGTCTGCGTTCAGAGATAATTACC
>JAZUGG010000044.1:0-44740 GCA_045641105.1 Ruminococcus sp.
TCACGGGGAAAGAGAGTGCAGAGGGAAAACCGAAAGGAGGGGGAGAAATGCCGACTTTTACTGCGGTTTTATCGTTCTCCCCCTCCTACAGGTTGTCCCTTTGCATAATGCGGCGGCAGAACGATTGACAATACCCGAAAAAAATAACAACAGAATAATAAACATAACAAAGAGAACGAAAAATCCCCTCTTTGGTGAACAACTGACGTTCCCGAAAAGAGCAACAATAGAAAAAAACGTTATGTGTATGTAGGGGCACACGGAATGCATACCCATACATTATCATCATCATACATCCCCGACAATTTCCAACACAAATTTTTGTGACTTTTCACAATCTTTCAGTTTACATATTGACTTTTAGACTTTTTTGTGTTAAAGTGTATACAGAAACCGATGAGGGAGAGTAGTAGCGCAGGATACAGCTTTTCAGAGAGTCTGCGGCTGGTGTGAGCAGACAAGATGACCTGAGTGAATGGACTTCCGAGGGCGAACCGAAAGGGTGCGTGGGTGCGGAGTAAGCGGCATTCCCCAAGTAGGCAAGACGCAGAAGGTCTGCGTTAACAAAACCTTGTGTATGACTGTACACACTGAGTGGACGCATTGCGTCAAGCGGGGTGGCACCGCAGAAGTGAATTTTTCGCTCCTGTCCCGGCATACTATATGTCGGAACAGGGGCTTTTGTTATATCCTGATTCCGATGTAGTCAACAGTCCAATTCAATCAAAAAGGAGAAATTGCTATGTCAGACGAAAAGAAAATCCCGTACAAAATCTATCTCGAAGAAAATGAAATGCCTAAACAGTGGTACAATGTCCGTGCAGACATGAAGAAAAAGCCTGCACCGCTTCTCAATCCTGCAACAGGAAAGCCGTGTACCGCAGAGGAACTCAGCCATGTTTTCTGCGATGAACTTGTCGCTCAGGAACTCAACGAGACCGACGCTTATATCGATATTCCGCAGGAAATTCAGGACTTCTACAAGATGTTCCGTCCCTCACCTCTCGTAAGGGCATACTGCCTTGAAGAAAAGCTCCGGACACCTGCAAAGATATACTACAAGTTCGAGGGCAACAATACAAGCGGCAGCCACAAGCTCAATTCCGCTATCGCTCAGGCATACTACGCTAAAAAACAGGGCTTGAAGGGCGTTACTACCGAAACAGGCGCAGGTCAGTGGGGTACTGCTCTTTCAATGGCTTGCTCATACTTTGACCTTGACTGCCATGTTTATATGGTTAAATGTTCATACGAACAGAAGCCTTTCCGCCGTGAGGTCATCAGAACATACGGCGCAAACATCACACCTTCACCGTCCAATACAACGGAAGTAGGAAGAAAAATTCTTGCCGAATTCCCGAACTCAAACGGTTCTCTCGGCTGTGCTATCTCCGAGGCTGTTGAGGCTGCATCCACTAAAGAGGGCTATCGCTATGTTCTCGGAAGCGTTCTCTCACAGGTTCTTCTGCATCAGACTGTCATCGGTCTTGAAACAAAGACTGCGCTGGACAAATACGGCATCAAGCCTGATATCATCATCGGCTGTGCAGGCGGCGGTTCTAATCTTGGAGGACTTATCTCGCCGTTCATGGGCGAAAAGCTCCGTGGAGAGGCTGATTATCGCTTTATTGCGGTTGAACCTGCATCATGTCCGAGCCTTACCCGTGGTGTATATGCATACGACTACTGCGACACAGGAAAGGTATGTCCTCTCCAGAAGATGTACACTCTTGGAAGCGGATTCATGCCGTCAGCCAACCATGCAGGCGGTCTGAGATATCACGGAATGAGCAGTATTCTCTCCGAGCTTTACGACCAGGGACTTATGGAGGCACGTTCTGTTGAGCAGACTGCGGTATTTGAAGCCGCTGAGATTTTCGCAAGAATCGAGGGTATTCTCCCTGCACCTGAAAGCAGTCATGCTATCCGTGCCGCAATCGACGAGGCGCTGAAATGCAAGGAAACAGGCGAGGAAAAGACAATTGTATTCGGTCTTACGGGTACAGGTTATTTTGATATGTATGCTTATGCCGCATACAACGACGGCAAAATGCAGGATTATATCCCGACAGACGAGGAATTACAGAAGTCTATCGCTAAACTGCCGAAAATTGATTAATAGAATTTTGCATGGGGAGCACGGTTTTGTGCTCCCTTTTTGGCTGTTTATAGGAATTTACACACCCTGTAGAAATGCTCGTTTTTGGCTGTTTATAGGCATTTACACACCCTTACACACCCTTACACACCCTGTAGAAATGCCAGTTTTCGGCTATTTATAGGCGTTTACACACCTACACACCCTTACACACCCCAAAATCACTATTATTTATTTTATGCCGCCCCTGCGCCTTGTAATTCGTTCTATGTTATTTTTCGGGAACGTCAGTCGTTCTGCCGCCAATAGTTAATAAAAATATTATGCTTATGCCGTGAAATTATGGTACTGATTAATAAAATTATGGAAAATGTGATAGTTTTTTTGCAAATGATGATATAATATGTTATAATACATACATTGGGGCACTATTAATAAGGAGAACACTATCATGCTCAGAGAAACTACTCTCAGATATAAACAGCCTGCGGAAAATTTCTGCGAGGCTCTCCCCCTTGGAAACGGCAGAATCGGTGCTATGATTTTCGGAGATGCCGCCTTTGAACGTGTGCGGCTCAACGAGGATTCCGTCTGGTCGGGCAGTCTCAGGAACAGAGTTAACCCTGATGCTCAGGAAGGTCTTGCAGAGGTGCGTGAACTTATCATGCAGGGCAATATCCCAGAAGCCGAAAGTATCGCCTTTGAGAAGATGCAGGGCGTTACCCCGAATATGCGCCATTATATGCCGCTCGGAGATATCCACATCGACATGAACCTGAATGGCAGAGCAAGAAATTATTCCCGAATCCTCGATATCTCGAATGCCATTGCAGAAGTCAGCTTCACGGTGAATGACATACTCTATAAGAAAGAATACTTTATCTCAGCTCCCGATGAAATTATGATAATCCGCATATCAGCCGAAAAACAGGGCATGATAAGCCTTTCGTGCTGTCTTGACGGACGTGATGACTACTATGACAACAACCGCCCCTGCGGCAGAAATATGCTCCTCTATGACGGAGGTACGGGAAGCCGTGACGGTATATTCTTTGCGGCTGTGCTCGGCGCTTCTGCTAAGGGAGGTACTCTGCGGACTGTCGGCGGCAAAATTACCGTTCAGAATGCTGATGAGGTAATGCTTGTGCTCTCTGCAAGAACGAGTTTCTATGTCGGGGATTACTGCAATGCCGCAGTTCATGATGCTGAAATGGCATTAAACTGCACTTTTGGTGAACTTTATGAACGCCATACGGCAGACTATAAGGCACTCTTTGACCGTGTGGAATTCTCACTCAACGAGAACAGCGGCGAAAATCTCGAAAAACTGGATACTGCCGAGAGATTACAGCGTCTTAAAGGCGATGAACTCGACAACAGGGAATGCACCAGACTTATCCACGACAACAAGCTTATCGAGCTTTACTTCAACTTCGGACGCTATCTCATGATAGCCGCAAGCCGTGCAGGTACTCAGCCAATGCATATTCAGGGTATCTGGAATGACGAGATGAACCCGAAATTCGGCAGCCGCTATGCAGTCAACATCAACACGGAAATGAACTACTGGATCGCCGAAAGCTGTAATCTTACGGAATGTCACCTGCCGCTTTTCGACTTGCTTGAAAGGATATGCGCTAACGGTCACATCACCGCAAAGGAGATGTACGGCATAGACAAGGGCTTTGTATGTCATCATATGACCGATATCTGGGGAGATACCGCTCCGCAGGATACATGGATATCTGCAACTCTCTGGCAGGCAGGCGGCGCATGGCTTGCTCTCCATGTTTTTGAGCATTATGAATATACTCTTGACAGGGATTTTCTTGCTGAAAAGTATCACATCATGAAACAGGCGGCTGAATTCTTCACGGAGTTCCTGATAACTGACGAAAGCGGATATCTTGTGACCTGTCCTTCGGTATCGCCTGAAAATACATACAGAATGCCTGACGGAACACAGGGCTGTTTATGCAAAGCTCCGTCAATGGATTCACAGATAATCACCGTGCTGTTCAGGAATGTCATCAAGGCGGCTGATATTCTCGGCATTGATGAGGGATTCTGCGGTAAACTGCGGAATATGCTTGAAAAGATACCACAGCCTGATATCGGCAAATACGGACAGATCAAAGAATGGCTCGTGGATTATGATGAGCCTGAAATAGGTCATTTTCACGTTTCACAGCTCTTTGCGCTTCACCCTGCGGATATGATACTGCCGTTCAGAACTCCCAAGCTTGCAGATGCGGCAAGGGCTACGCTTGTACGCAGGCTTATTCATGGCGGAGGAAATACGGGCTGGAGCTGTGCATGGGTTACGAATATGTGGGCACGACTGGGCGACAGCCGCATGGTATATGAAAATCTCAAAAAGCTCCTTGCAAATTCCACAAGTCCGAATATGTTCGACAGCCATACTACTTTCCAGATCGACGGAAATTTCGGCGGCGTTTCGGCTATTACAGAGGCTCTGCTCCAGAGTGTCGGCGGTGAGATAGTCATACTCCCTGCGCTCCCTGACGAGTGGGATAACGGTCACATTCACGGTATAAGGGCAAAAGGCGGCTTTGGTGTGGATATTGACTGGTGCGGCGGAAAACTGAAAACGGCTGTTATTACGTCTGACTTCGGCGGTGAATGCAGGATACGCACAAATTGTGTGGTGAGCGTGGTATGCGGCGGCAATACCGTAAATTCACGCATCGAGAACGGCGCTGTGGTCTTTGATACCGAAAAGGGTATGGCTTACACGGTCAATGCTTAATGCGAATATGTCAATCTGCACAATAATCAGCATAAAAATATACTGTCGTTTGTAATCGCATAGTAAAATAAATAATAATGACTTTGGGGTGTGTAAGGTGTGTAAGGTGTATAAACGCCTATAAATAGCCAAAAACCAGCATTTCTACAGGGTGTGTAAGGGTGTGTAAGGGTGTGTAAGGAAATTCCCCGAACCGCTCTCCCCTGTTATGACGAAATGACGATATATCAGCAATTTTTAATGCTTACGGAGGAAAAAGAAGTGAAAAAATATATTGCAGGACTGCTTGCAGTCATATCGGCTTTATGTGCGGCGACTGCCTGTGATTCCGACAAAAATAAGAATAAGGAAAGTTCTGCCGAAAGTTCTGCGGTCACTGTCACCACGACCGCCGAGGTCACGACCGAGCCTGTTTCTACATATCCCGAAAACCCTGTAAGCTACCCGAAAATCGAGCAGAAGGAATCAGGCGTGCTCTGTGAGGCTGAAAGCTGTGAACTTAAAAACGGTCTGCGTATCGCCTATGACTATGATGTTTTCAGCGGCGACGGCTATGTTACAGGCTTCGGCTCTGACGGCAGGACTTCCCTGACATTCAATGCGGATATCCCCACAAATCAGCACTATGACCTCTCTTTCAGCATTGCGTCCGATACTGCGGCTGAATGTGAGGTGCTCATGGGAGACAGCGTTATCGCTGAATTTACCGCAAAGGACGGCGGCGAATTTACCTTCATCACCGTTTACGGCATCTTCCTCGGCAAGGGTAAGGCTGATATCACTATCCGCCCGAAAAACGGCGAAATTTCCGTGGATTACCTGAAAATAACCAACAGCACGGCACTCGAAAAGTCCGACAGCAAGGCGAGTGAGACTGCTGTCAATGAAAACTCCGCACGTTCCGCACAGGATATCATGAAGTTCCTGACGGCTAATTACGGAAAATATGTCCTCACAGGTCAGTATGCAGAAGATGCGGAAAATGCCGAAATAGAGCTTATTTATCATACCACAGGTCAGAAGCCTGTCATTCGTTTCTCTGAACTGGATATCTCCGATGACGGTCTTGATGAAGATGCCGATGCTGCCGCCGAATGGTATAAAAACGGCGGTATACCCTTTGTGAGCTGGTTCTGGAAAGCACCCTCCGACACGAAAAGCAGTGTGTATAAGAAAGATACCGACTTCTCTCTCGCAGATGCATTCACGGAATGGGATATCGCTGAACTGACACAGGACGAGATACGTGGTCTTTACAATGACGGCTCGATTACCGAGGAATGCTACAGGCTCATTCTCGACATCGACAGCATGGCGGAGAAGCTCTCAAAATTGCAGGAACAGGGCATTCCTCTCATGTGGAGACCTATCCCCGAAGGAAGCGGCGGCTGGTACTGGTGGGGTGCTGACGGCGCATGGGTATATAAATGGCTCTGGGAGCTGATGTATGACCGCATGACAAAGCTTTTCGGTCTGGATAATCTCATCTGGGTATGGAACGGTCAGAGCGCTGAAACTATGCCCGACAAGAGCACATTCGATATCGCCTCCGCTGACCTGTATATCAATGACGCAAAGGACTATGGAAGCCGATTTTTCGAGTCTTTCGCCGCTGTTCACAAATTTGTCGGAGATGATAAGATACTCGGCATAAGCGAATGCGGAAGCGTTCCCGATATTGATTCTTCGTTCCGTGACAATGCCGTATGGTCATTCTTCGGGCTGTGGAACGGCAAGTACATTGATGACGGAAAAGGCGGATATTCCGAGAAATTCACAAGCAAGGACGCTCTTATAAAGGCATACAATTCAGAGGGTTCACTCACACTTGACGAATACAGGGAGATGAAATAATATGTACAGCGAAAACAAGATGCATCACCCCTTGTCTGAGACACAGACACAATTGCAGGAAAAAATGATAGCCGAGGTCACTAAGGGCGGCTTGAAAACCGTAAGCTTCAAGCTTGATGATGTCCTTACGGTCACGCCGTTTGCCGAAAAAGCCGATATATTCACGTTTATGGAGGCTGACTTCGCACCTCTCAATAAAACGAAAAAATCATTCACCGAGCTTAGAACTCTCGCACAGGAGGCGGCTGAGAAGAAGATAAGCCTTGACATGAACCTGACGCTTGCCAAGATATACGGCAATTTCGCAAAATATACGAATATAAGCTCCGAGTCGGCGGCTGTCCTTATGCAGACCGAGTGCGCCCTTGCGGTGAAGTATACCATTCCGAGAGCCTTCGGAAAACGGCTTTTCGACTGCGCTAAGGAGAAAAAACGCCGCATTATCATAGTCTATACGGGTATCTATCCGAGGGAAACTGTCATGGCTATGCTGAAAAAATGCGGATATGACGCTGTAAACGGTCTTATCATGACCAATGAGCTGAAAGTGCCTGATGCCGCAGGAAACGGATTCATTGAACCTCTCCTCGAAAAGGCTAAGGGCGGCGCAGGTCAGCTTCTCCACATCGGAAACGACGTTAAGAACGATGTTGAGGGCATTATCATGAAAGGCGGCAAGGCTCTGCTCATGCAGTCCGTCAGTCCGCTTATGGTCAGGTCAGGGCGTTTCAGGGGCTATGTCCAGTCGGAGCATATCTATGACTATGACACCGAAAAATTTCTCCCATTCAGGAGCGTACTCGGTCTGTATCAGCTCTACGGCTTCGACACTCCGCAGAACAAGGCTTTCAGGAGCGATTTCTGTGCCGACAGCTATATGCTTGGCTTTCTCGTGCTGGGCGCACTGCGTCTTGACAAAGAATTCAAGCCCTCGTCACCCTTGCAGGAGGCTATTGTCGGTGCGCTTGAAAAATGTCCCGAAACGGCGGCAGGTGCTGATGATTTCAGTATGATGCATGATGCATATTTCGGCAATGTCTTTGAAAAACTCGGCACTTTCGGCTGTGATATCCCTCTGCATTTTCTTGAAAGCTTCTCTTTCGCAGGCGACAGGGAGATACTCAGACCGTACATGAGCGATGAGATATATGAAAAATGGCTTGAGACCGCCGAAGAACCCGAACTTGCTCCCGTTTATGCAAACAAAGCAAAAAAGAATGCCGTTCAGAAGCTTGCGGATACGCTTTTCCCTCCCGGAACAAAGGTAAGGACAATTACCGACGGAGTTCTTGCAAAAATGAAACGGAAATGACCAAAAATATATACAAAAATCTCCTGATATGACAAGTTTTTTTGATGAAATAGCAGAATTTTTGATATTCGACATGAGCCGACATATTTCGACAAATAAGGACGAATTATCCCATTGCATTACCGGCGATTTTGTGATATTATAGATGTTGCAATCGGCAATGCAGTAAATATTCAGGAGGTAGAACAATGAACAACAAAATCAAGGTACTTATCGGCGACGATTCAGCCGAAACAGGTGTAAGCATCGCAAATAAACTTCGGGAAAGGGGGATGTATGCATATACAAGACGCAGAGAACTCGGAATAATTCTGGAATCGTTACGAAAGGATATGCCCGATGCCGCCGTGCTTGATATCGATACTCAGAACGGTGACGTTATCGCTGTGATGAAGGGCGCAAAGGAGCTTGGAACAAAGCTTCCCGTATTCATAGTAACTTCGTCATATGACAATGAATTCATTGAGCATCAGGTCATGGAAAACGGCGCATCACGATTTCTTCTTAAACCATATGATGCCGATGACCTCTGCAATGCCATAAACTCCGCAATGGGAGACAGGGAAAACACGATAAGCGACGATATGGAGCTTGTTGTTACGGATATGATACATCAGCTTGGTGTGCCGGCACATATCAAGGGTTATCACTATCTCAGGACTGCTATTCTCTATTCCATTGAGGACAAGGCTCTGCTTGAAAGCGTGACGAAAATGCTTTATCCGACTGTTGCCGATATATATGAAACAACGTCATCAAGGGTTGAAAGGGCAATTCGCCATGCAATTGAGATAGCATGGGACAGAGGCAATGTGGATACGCTCAATTCGTTTTTCGGCTATACGGTCGATACGGGCAAGGGCAAGCCCACAAACTCTGAATTCATAGCACTTATCACTGATAAACTGAGACTGCGCTATAAGTCAATGCTGAAAGTACACTGAATTTACAGACAGCAATTTTTGCCGGACAAGCCGAGAGATTATGCGGCTTCTGATTAAAAAAATATGTTCGGGGACGACTGCGATGCCGTCCCCCTGAACAAAAAATTACCGCCTGAATTACTGCATTTGCCGATATTTCCAGATAAGGAATTTATTTAAAGGAGAGAATATTATGTCACTTAAAAAAATCGATTTTGATGAACTTATGTTTAACCCGTTTGAGAAGATAGGCAGAGACTGGATGCTTATCACCGCAGGAAATTCCGAGAAATTCAACACCATGACCGCTTCATGGGGACAGCTCGGCAGACTCTGGGGCAAGAACGTCTTTACCTGTTATGTAAGACCAAACCGCTATACACATGAATTTATCGAGGATGGCGATACCTTCACGATCTCATTCTTCCCACAGAAATACCACGGTGCTCTTGTATTCTGCGGCTCACATTCAGGAAGGGACTGCGACAAGGTCAAGGAAACAGGTCTTACACCTGCCGAGGTTGAAGGAAATATGTCTTTTGAGGAGGCTGACCTCGTTTTCGTTTGCAGAAAGCTTTACAGCTATGACATGAAGGAAAGCGGATTCCTCACAGACGACGGTATCCCTCAGCAGTTCTTTGGTGAAGAACCTTATCATCAGGCTTATATTGCCGAGATAATCGGCGTTTATTGCTGAGCCGTATGTGTATATATTTTGCAGCAGTTTATTTCTATATGACAGCAAAACATGATAAATACAGTTATTGATAAAGACAGCGGTCTCCCCTATGACCGCTGTTTTCTTTTGCTCAAAAATGTACATTATATAGAATATCTCCCTTCGGTCTGCGATTAAGTTGACACGGACAAAATAAAATGCTATAATGACAAAAGGAAATTATGCGCATATGCGCAGTTATAAAGGAGTATTTTGTTATGAGCAGTAATATCAACAGCTATGAAAGTCCGTTCTGCACACGTTATGCAAGTGAGGAAATGCAGTATATTTTCTCCGCCGACAAGAAGTTCACCACATGGAGAAAACTCTGGGTGGCTCTTGCAAGAGCTGAAATGAAGCTCGGTCTCCCTGTCACAGAGGCTCAGGTAAAACAGCTTGAGGAACATATCAATGATATCGATTACGATATGGCGGCAGAGCGTGAAAAGGTGGTTCGTCATGATGTTATGGCTCATGTCTATACATACGGCAAAGCCTGCCCCGATGCAGAGGCTATCATACACCTCGGCGCAACTTCATGCTATGTAGGCGACAATACCGACGTTATCATCATGCGTGATGCTTTGCAGATCGTCCGCAGAAAGCTTATCAATGTCATGAATAATCTTGCAAAATTCGCAGAGCAGTACAAGGATATGCCATGCATGGCTTATACACATCTCCAGCCTGCACAGCCTACAACAGTCGGCAAGCGTGCAACACTCTGGCTCAATGAACTTCTCATGGACTTCAATGACCTTGAATACAGAATATCCACACTGAAACTCCTCGGCTCAAAGGGCACAACAGGCACTCAGGCTTCATTCATGGAGCTTTTCGAGGGCGATACTGATAAAATCAAGTCACTTGAAAAAATGATAGCAGAAGAAATGGGATTCGACAGCGTTGTTCCTGTTTCAGGTCAGACCTATTCACGTAAGGTGGATTCTCAGGTGCTCTCAGTCCTCAGCGGAATCGCTCAGACGTGCAGCAAGTTCTCGAATGACCTCCGCATACTCCAGAGCTTCGAGGAAATGGAAGAACCCCGTGAAAAGTCACAGATAGGCTCATCTGCAATGGCATACAAGAGAAATCCTATGCGCTGTGAGAGAATCACTTCACTTGCAAGATATGTCATGATAGACGTGCTCAACCCTGCATTCACCGCAGGCACACAATGGTTCGAGAGAACACTCGACGATTCCGCAAACAAGAGAATCGCCGTAGCAGAGGCATTCCTCGGCGTTGATGCAATACTCAACATCATGATGAACGTTACCGACGGCATGGTTGTATATCCTGAAATCGTTCGCCGCAGACTTATGGCAAAGCTTCCTTTCATGGCAACCGAAAATATCATGATGGACGCTGTAAAGAAGGGCGGAAACCGTCAGGAGCTTCACGAGCGTATCCGTGAATATTCAATGATAGCCGCTGAACAGATAAAGATATACGGCAAGGACAGCAATCTCTGTGAGCTTATCGTAAATGATCCTATGTTCATGATTACTAAGGACGAGCTTGATGCTATTCTCAAGCCTGAAAACTTCATCGGCAGAAGCCCTCAGCAAGTTGAGGAATTCCTCGCAGAGTGCATAAAGCCTGTACTTGAAGCAAACAAGGACATTCTCGGCGAAAGCTTTGAAATGAAGAACTAAGCCGTGTGGGATGCCGAGGCGGCATCCCCTGCAAAGCAGAAGCGAACGTTTTTGTTGTCTGTTATATTATTTACGGAGGCTGTTATGAAAAAATTCCCGAAATTTCTGATAGTTCTGCTTGTTCTGGTTATCCTTGCGGCAGGCGGACTCTATGGCGTGAACTTTTATTTCTGCCAGAAGATAAACATGGAATGTGAGAAAACTGACCTGATGCTTTCTCCGCCGCCGTTTGCAGAGTGTGAAGTACCGTCTGACTATACCGAGGTATCCGCAGGCGGCTTTAATGCGGCTTTCCCATGCGAAATGACGAAAAAAGATTCGCAGACTATGGATATTTATACAAACAGCGAAAACGGCATTGTCTTTGCTGTCTCCGATGCCGTGCCGCTTGACGAAAGTACTTTCAGTGCGGCTGATACTGCGGCAAAATATGTCAACGGCGGTCAGATAACAAATGAATATGACTACTGGTACTACTGCCTGAATCTCGACAGAAGTCAGCTTAAAGCGGCTGTTCCGCTCAATCCGATGTATTTTTATAAATTCGCCTCCGAAAAGGAACAGTGGCTCAATTCTGCAAAATCCGTAAGCTGTTTCGAGAACGATCATTACTGCGGCTTTGCAAGCTTTCTCGGATTTGACAATGAGAGAAAGATATACAAATATTCCTTTGAACTCTATGACAAGGAAAGCCATGAAAAAGTCGAAAAAAATCTGCTGATATCCGCTATGGATGAGGAAACTATCGGCAATATAATCAAATCCGTAAAGCCTGCGGAATAAGGAGAACAATATGAAAAAAGAATTTCTTGAAGCCGGAAAGATCGTCACAACTCACGGTATCCGTGGCGAGGTCAAGATAATGCCCTATACCGATACTCCCGAACTTCTTGCGGAGTTTGACAGGCTTTTTATCGGCAAGGACAGAAAAGAACTGCTTATCGAACATTCAAGAGTGTTCAAGAATATGGTCATTGCTAAGATAGAGGGCGTTGATACTCCCGAAGATGCCGAAAAACTGCGGAATAAACTGCTTTTCATGCACCGTGATGACCTTGAACTTGATGACGATACATACTTCATTCAGGACTTGATAGGCATGGAAGTCCGTGATGCCGACAGCGGCTTTGTATACGGAAAAATCGACGATGTTATGCAGACAGGAGCTAATGATGTATACGTGATAAAGGGCAGTGACAGGGAATATCTTGTGCCTGCGATTGCCGATGTTATTGTGTCAACCGATATCGATTCCGATATCATGACCATTCGCCAGATGGAGGGGCTTTTCGACTGATATGAAAAAAATTATTGCGGTCATAATTGTCCTGTTAGCTGCTGCGGCAGGAACTGCTTTTGCATTGCAGGGCTATCCGTGGAAATCGAAAATACAAAAGGAATACGGCGGAATACATCCCGTTGAGACTAAGGAGACCGATGCAATGACGGAAGTTCCCGAAGGCTGGGATACATACAGGGCATCAGGCATTAAGTTCTATGCTCCCGAAGGTCTGGAGTATGATGATGCAAATTACTGCTACTATACCGACGAAAAAAGCCTTAGCATAACCATCGCTCCCGACGGAACATCGGGTTCGGAATATGTTGACAGCTTCCTTGCCGAAATGGACATAACTCCGAAGGAACTCAAGCATTTCTGCAAAAAAACGGATACGGAATATCCGAATGATCTCTATGACCTTTTCAGAATACAGACTTCACTAAGCGAGGAGAAGTTCAATATCCACAGCTATAAAGCCGCACATACTTTCTATAAGCTCATGGGCGGAACTTCCATTGTCGGCGCAGATATCTATTTTGTGAACAGCGGCGGAAAATACAATGAATTCATAATGCAGGCAAATGCAGGTCAGGAGGGCTTTGACAGCGCTGTTTCGGCGGCATGGCTCTTTGAAAACAACGGAAAATTCTATCATGTCAACGTTGTTTCAGTTGACGGAGACCTCAACCTTGAAATTGCAAGATCACTTAAACCTCTGGAGGATACAGCAGCAGAATGAGAATCGAAATAGCTACACTTTTTCCTGAAATGTGTGAAACTGTACTCGGAGAAAGCATAATCGGCAGAGCAAGAAAAGCCGACAAAATTCAGGTTCACTGCCGTCAGATACGTGAATATACGCAGGATAAGCACCGCCGTGTTGACGATACTCCCTATGGCGGCGGAATGGGCATGGTCATGCAGTGCGAGCCGATTTACAATTGTTACAAGGCGGTCTGTGAAGAATTCGGCACAAAACCGCATACAATATATATGTCTCCGAAGGGCAGGATACTCGACCAGCAGAGAGCCGTTGAACTTTCAAAAATGGATAATATCCTGATAATCTGCGGACACTATGAGGGCGTTGACCAGCGTGTCATTGATAAAATAGTTGATGAGGAGATATCCATAGGTGACTATGTTCTCACGGGCGGTGAACTGCCTGCGCTTGTGCTTGTGGATACCGTGGCGAGAATGTGCCACGGAGTGCTGTCCGATGACCTGTGTTTCGAGGAGGAGAGCATTTACAGCGGACTGCTCGAATATCCGCAGTATACACGCCCCGAAGTATGGGAGGGCGAGGCTGTTCCGCCTGTTCTTCTGACGGGACATCACAAGAATATCGAGGCTTGGCGGCATGAGAAAAGTCTTGAGATAACTGCCGAGCGCCGCCCCGACTTGCTTGAACGATATAAGAATAAATAATATTGACATATCGTGAACTAAATGTGAATAGATAAAAACTTAGTTTGGATATATTAAACATATTATAGCGTTGAATATTATATAAGATTAACAACGAATGTCAACAATTTTTGTAGTGATATTAAACAAGCAAAAGAAAAAAATGCTCATAGTATTTAATCTAAATGTAGAAATTAGCTGAAAGTTTTATTTTATCATAAAAAATCCGTTGACTATGTCGTTTTTTGAATGTATAATTAAATCAGCAAGTGAGAAATATTTGCGTCGGCTTTCTGAAAAATGGAAGCGATATCAGAGAATAGGAGAGTTGTATATGTTTGTCAGAGAAGTAACAGTTATGAATCAGGTTGGACTTCATGCAAGACCTGCAACATTTTTCATTCAGAAAGCTAACGAATTCAAAGCATCTATCTGGATCGAAAAAGAAGAGCGCAGAGTAAATGCAAAGAGCTTGCTTGGTATCCTTTCACTCGGTATTGTTGGCGGTACAAACATCAAGGTAATCGCTGACGGTGCAGACGAAAAGGCTGCTGTTGATGCTCTTATCGAGCTTGTTGACAGCGGTTTCAGTGAAGAAAACAGATAATCATCAACAACCGTAAATAAGGGGCGTTACTGTGTGGTAACGCCCTCTTTTATTTTGCTTATCTGCGGATGCTATTTATTCCGTCGGTCATTTGCAGGTGGCGGCATCCCCCTGCAAAGATTTTCTATTTTGTATATTCTGCCATGCTGTCCGCAAATATGCCGTATCCGCATGACGGATCTGCCACAAATACGTGCGTGACTGCGCCTATCAGCTTTCCGTTCTGTATTATCGGACTGCCGCTCATTCCCTGAATGATGCCGCCCGTTTCTTTGAGCAGTCTCTCGTCGGTTATCCTGATTTTCATATTCTTTCCGTCACTGCCGCCGTCATAGTCCACGCTCTCTATCTCAATTGAACAGCACTGCGGCTTGTCTCCGCTTATCGTCGTGTATATCTCCGCCGCACCCGTAGTGACCTCATGTCGGAAACCAAGCGGAAATTCCATGCAGTCTGCCGATATTTCGCTGAATTTCGCCTCACATATCCTGCCGAAAACGCCGAATTTGTTGTTAATGTCAAGACTTCCGAAGCTGTCGCCTGACGTAAAACTTCCACGCAGTTCGCCCGGTATGCCACGTTCGCCACGCTTTGCGCCGCTTATCTCGACAGGTACGGCTTCACCGCTGTGAACGGGTACTATGCCGCCTGTGTCGGAGTCGCATATCGGATGTCCGAGACCTGCAAACCGCCCTGTTTCCTTGTCGATGAAGGTCATAGTGCCGATGCCTGCGATGCTGTCACGAACCCACATTCCGCCTTTCCACTGCTGACTGACCTCCGAAAAGACAGGTTTCAGCGTTGCCGTGAACATATCACCGTCACGGTCTACCGCAAGTTCAAGCGGTTTGCCGCCGCTTTTGGCTATTGTTTCCTGTAACTGTGAATTCGAGGTGAGTTGCTGTCCGTCGGCGGAGCAGACTATATCGCCAACTTCCAGACCAGCCTCCGATGCAGGGCAGACCGTTGTTCCGCAGTCGGATTCGACTTTGCCGAGAGCGGTTATCATTACGCCCTCCATGAGCAGTTTTATGCCGAACGGCTGTCCGCAGGCTATGAGAGTGCGTGGCTGTGTCTGTGTGATGCTGACTTTTTTTACGGGAATCATGCCGTAAAGGGATAGCTCGGCTGTATCGGAATCGTTGGCAGACAGCGATATTTCGGGATATTGTGCGATTTGCAGACCGTTTGTGCTTTCGCAGGCTATGGTTTCGGGCAGATGTGAGGAATAGTATTCCGCAGTTCCGAATATTCCGAGAAGTGCCGCAGATAATACAATTGCGGCGGCTTTGTCAATATATTTTTTGATTTGCATATTTTCTCCTTTCACAATAAAAAAATATTAACGCCGAAGGCGATACTGCGAATCAGAAGCACCGACCGAATTATTATCAAAATTTTACAAGCCGCATATTATTTTCGGCGCATTATATTATTTAACGTCGATGCAGAAATTATAAATGAAAATAAGTCACAGAAATTTTAACTGTGAAAAACGGAGTGAAATAATGGATAAAAACAACGAAAAACAGCGCAGAACCATGCTTTTGCCGAAACTTGTCCTGATGCTTGCGGCTATATATTTCTGTTTTGCCATGCCCTTCCTGACGGGCGCAGGTCTTATATACAACCGTGAAAGCTATGGCGCAGAACTGTCATTTATCGGCATTTTTTTCATAATATCGGCATTTCTGATGCTGACGGGCACAATATTCTGCATATGGGGCAAAAAAATCAGGCATATCCTGTCAGTTGTCCTTACATCAACAGGCTGTATATTCTGCATGATACTGCTGAAAAAGCTTGCTGACCATGCCGACAGGAGCGGCTGGGCGGACAAAATCGACATGACACCGATAAGCGCAATGTATGAACGGCGGCTTTTGCCATGTATTATACCTGTATTACTTATTATAATAGCAGATGCCGCATATCTTATGAAACACAGGCGGTAATCGGTTCATTCATAAAACGTTTTGTGAGAATTGACGAATAATTCGTATTTTATTTGTAATGTATACTGCATTGTATTGACACTTTACTCCCCATTTGCTATAATTAGCTTATCAATGCTTTATCATTCAGGAGATTTTTGCGGCATAGTCCGCAGTTATAATTATTATGAGTAAAAAAGACGGTTATAAACGACTTGTCACCTTTTTTTCCGCACTCATTCTTATGGGCATACTTACGGGAATTTTTGCCGCAATATGGTACAAAAACTACAGCGATAATATTGCCCTTCCGTTTTACAGGCGTGGAAACTGGGTGCTTATCAGCATATACTGCCTTATGATATGGCTGTTTTTCAAGGTCTACGGCGGCTTTAAGCTCGGCTATCTCAAAAAGACGGATATGCTGTATTCACAGCTTATTTCGATGTGCTGTGTGAATATTGTGACTTATTTCATGATAAGCCTTATCGGCAGACATTTCATGGATGCTTCGCCGATACTGCTCATGACCTTCGTGGATTTCGGAGCGATAGCCCTCTGGACGCTTATTGCGGGAAAACTCTATTTCATCATCTATCCGCCGAGAAAACTCATCATTATCTACGGCAGCAAACAGGCGGCAACTCTGGTAATGAAAATGAGCCGCCGTGTGGACAAGTACATGATATGCGAATCGGTCAGCGCAAACGAATCCGAGGAAAATGTCAGGGAGCTGATAATGAAGTACGAGGGTGTCATTCTCTGCGATATTTCAGGCGAACAGCGCAACGACTATCTCAAATTCTGCTTCGAGAACTCAAAAAGAGCGTATATTGCTCCGAAAATATCAGATATTATCATAAGGGGCGCAGAGGATATCAGGCTTTTTGATACTCCCCTTCTGCTTTGCCGCAACTATGGTCTTGACTATGAATCGAGAGTTGTCAAGAGAATGTTTGACCTTGTTTTCTCTGTAGTGATGCTTGTCATTCTTTCGCCGTTAATGATAGTATCGGCAATTGCTGTAAAGCTCTGTGACGGCGGCCCTGTGTTCTATAAGCAGAAACGCCTTACTATCAATGAAAAAGAGTTCTATGTGCTCAAATTCCGCAGTATGATAGTTGATGCAGAGAAAAACGGCGGCGCACAGCTTGCCTCCGATGAAGATGACAGAATCACGCCTGTCGGAAAATTCCTGAGAAAATGCAGGCTTGATGAACTGCCCCAGCTTTTCAATATCCTGAAGGGCGATATGTCGGTAGTCGGCCCAAGACCTGAACGCCCTGAACTTGCAGAAAAATACAAGGAAAATATGCCTGAATTCGCATACAGACTTAAAGTCAAGGCAGGTCTTACAGGCTATGCACAGGTCGTGGGCGTGTATGATACATTACCATATGATAAGCTGAAAATGGATCTGATGTATATTGAGAATTACTCTCTGCGTCTTGATATCCAGATAATTTTCATGACCTTAAAGACAATGCTGTTTCCGGGAAAGACAAATGCCGAAACAGAAGAATATCTGAATTCCGCACAGCATAAACACAGAAAAGAGGAGAACAAAAAATGAAAATAACCGCTGTTATTATGGCAGGCGGACGTGGCGAGAGATTCTGGCCAAAGAGCAGAAACAACTGCCCGAAACAGTTCCTTTCACTTACATCCGACGGCGCTACAATGATACAGAAAACCGTGAAGCGTCTTGGCAGTCTCGTTGAGGCAGAGGACGTATTCGTGGTGACAAATGCCGCATATAAGGAGCTTGTATACGATCAGCTTCCCGAAATTCCGAGGGAGAATGTGCTCTGTGAACCGTGTGCAAGGAATACTGCACCGTGTATCGCTTTTGCGGCGGCTGTCATAAATCAGAAGTATGATGATGCAATAATGCTCGTACTTCCGTCAGACCACCTTATCGGCTATGAGAACATATACCTCAAAACGCTGAAAAAGGCTGTGACTGCGGCAGATGAGGGCGACAACCTTGTAACTATCGGCATTACCCCGACATATCCCGAAACAGGCTACGGCTATATCAATTTCGGCGTGGAAAAGGGCGATGCATATGAAGTTGAACGCTTTGTTGAAAAGCCTGACCTTGCGACTGCCAAAAAGTACCTTGCATCGGGAAAATATCTCTGGAACAGCGGTATGTTTGTCTGGAAGATATCCTCAATTATGAAGAATATGCAGAAATTCATGCCCGATATCCATGAGGGCGCACTGAAAATCGGCGCAAGCTTTGGTACTGACAGCTATGAGGATACCCTCGTGACAGAGTTTGAGAAGTTCACTTCCGAATCCGTTGATTTCGGAATCATGGAGAAAGCTTCGGATATTTATACCATTCAGGGCAGTTTCGGCTGGGACGATGTAGGAAGCTGGCTTGCAGTCGAGAGAATCAATGAGACTGATGACGATAAGAATTTCTTTGAGGGCGATGTAATTGCCGTTGATTCAAAGCGTACCACGGTATGCGGCGGAAAAAGGCTTATTGCCGCTGTCGGCACAAGGGATATCATTGTTGTTGATACGGACGATGTTCTGCTCGTATGCTCGAAAAACAGCACGCAGGACGTTAAGAAGGTCATTGCACAGCTCAAAGAACAGGGAAGAAATGAACTTGTTTAAATAAAAAACATAAAACGGCGAAGCCGCATACTGCGGGGTTCGGTGTCATGGGCGGCATCCCCTACAGGTTTACTTTTTTATCAATATACGGCTTTCGCCATAAAACATATATCCAAGGAGTTAATATAAAATGAAAAACGCACTTATCACAGGTATCACAGGTCAGGACGGCTCTTACCTTGCAGAGCTTCTCCTCGAAAAAGGCTACAACGTTTACGGCATCTGGAGAAGAAAGGCTACCGTTGACTATGGCAATATCGCTCACCTCAAAGACAAGGTTCATCTCATCTATGCCGATATGACCGATCCTGTCTCACTTATATCTGCTATGAAGATCTCTCAGGCTGACGAGGTATATAACCTTGCCGCTCAGTCATTCGTGGCTACAAGCTGGGACACTCCCCTCGGTACTGCCGACATCGATGCTCTCGGCGTTACGAATATGCTCGAAGCTATCCGCATCGTAAAGCCTGAATGCCGTTTCTATCAGGCTTCAACATCTGAAATGTTCGGTCTTGTTCAGGAGATACCACAGAAGGAAACAACTCCTTTCTATCCAAGAAGCCCATACGGTGTTGCAAAGCTTTACGGTCACTGGATAACAAAGAACTACCGTGAAAGCTATGGTCTGTTCGCTTGCTCAGGCATTCTTTTCAATCACGAAAGCGAACGCCGTGGAATAGAATTCGTTACAAGAAAGATAACTGATGCCGTTGCACGTATCAAGCTTGGCATTCAGGACTGCGTTGAACTCGGAAATATGGACTCAAAGCGTGACTGGGGACATTCAAAGGACTATGTAAGGGCTATGTGGCTCATGCTCCAGCAAGATAAGCCTGATGACTATGTTATCGCTACCAACGAGACAAGAACTGTCCGTGAATTTGTTGAGACTGCATTCGGTCATGTCGGCATTGAGATCCAGTGGCAGGGTACAGGCGTTGACGAAGTCGGTATCGACAAGGCTACAGGCAAAACTATCGTCAAGGTAAACAAGAAATTCTTCCGTCCGGCAGAAGTCGATATACTCCTCGGAAATCCTGAAAAGGCTGAAAAGACACTCGGCTGGAAGCGTGAGATAAACTTCTCTGAGCTTGTTGAGCGCATGGTCAAGAATGACCTTGAAAAAGTTCAGAACGAGATAAAGGTCAAGGAAATACTTGGCTGATAACGTCAAAGGAGCTTATTTATGGCAGGTGATATACTCAGAACGGTAAACGGAGGCTATAATAAAGCTGATGTGCTGTCAAAAATCGATGCATATACTGTTCTTATTATGACTATTGATGAAAATCTCATGTCCGATGCGGCTGTAAATGCCGAATTGCTCAGAATAAGAGAAATGCCGCTCCGCCAAAACAAAAAGGGAATGATTTTTTCAAAGTCGGGATTCAGTATCGAGGACACCGATGCTCATTTTGAAAAGCTTGAAAATGAAATAATGAAGAAAATTTTTCTTTGAGATCAAACGGAGGTGACGGCTTGAAGATTACTTTTGATGCTGTACCGATATCAAGCGAAAAAATTACGGGAATAGGCTGGTGTGAGGTCGGTCAGACTCAGGCTCTTGCAGAGCTTTACCCCGAAAATTCCTATGAATACAGCTTTTTTTCAAGCGGTGACAAGGAACGCATAAAGCGTGTGAAAAAGTTTGCAGGCAAACGCATAAAGCTCAATATCTCGGATTTTTCAGGCTATATCTACCGTGCCGCAAGTACATTTTTCCCTGTGCCGTATTCGCTGTTTTTCGGAAGAAAATCCGATATCACACACTTTTTCAATTACATCATCCCGCCTTTCGTCCACGGAAAAAAAGTCGTTACCGTACATGATATGGTATACAAGGCTTTCCCTGAAACAGTCCGTGGCAGGACACGTTTTATGCTGAATATGGGGCTGAAACGCTCAATGAAGCGTGCGGATATCATCGTAACTGACTCGGAATTCTCAAAAGCCGAGATAATTAAATATTTTCCTCAGCATGAAAACAAAATCAGGGTAGTTCCCTGTGGCGCTGACCTTGAAAAATTCCGCCCGTGTACCGATTTACAGCGTATTGCCGATGTTAAGCAGTCTCTCGGCATAGAGGGCGACTACTTCCTGTATCTCGGTACTATCGAGCCGAGAAAAAATCTGGAGAGACTTATCGCCGCATACGGTCATCTTGCCGCAAAGCTTGGTGACAAATGCCCGAAACTCGTTCTCGCAGGCGGCAAGGGCTGGCTGAATGACGGTATCTACAGCCGTGTCGAGCGTATGGGACTGACCGATAAGGTGCTTTTTACGGAATATGTTCCGTCAGAAGATCTGACTCCGCTTATGTGCGGTGCGCTTGCATTTGTCTTTCCGTCGCTGTATGAGGGATTCGGTATGCCGCCCCTTGAGGCTATGGCTTGCGGAGTTCCCGTGCTTGCATCGGGTGAGGCTTCTCTCCCCGAAGTCACAGGCGACTGTGCGGTGATATGTGATGCGTATTCTGTTAAAAGTATTGCAAATGGTCTGTATAAACTCTGTTCAGACAAATCTCTGCGTGAGGAATTAAGCCGCAGAGGTTACGAAAGAGCACAAAAGTTTACATGGCAGAGGTCTGCTGAAATATTATTTAATATATACAAGGAGATGTTATAACATGGATGAGAATATCTTTGAATTTACACCTGAAGAAGAATTCAGAATGAAGTTCGGTATGTACTTTCCTGAACTGAAAATGCGTCTTGAAACAAATACAATTACCGAAGAATTCAACGAAAAAACAAGAGAAATGGCTGAACTTGCCGCAAAGGCAGGCATAGACTTCAAAGAATATTCTTTGGAATATCTGCGTCAGATAACTGCTGATGAATCCGACGAAGAAGAAGATAATGAGTAAAAAGCTCCGCATCTTAGAGGTCAACAAAGCCTATTTTCCGCATACGGGCGGCATTGAGACACTTGTGAAGCAGTATTCCGAGGAACTCGGCAGGACAGGCGGTGTATCGGTGAGAACTCTTGTATGCCGTGACGAAAGAGGCGGCACTGTCCGTGAGACTGTCGGCGGCGTGAAGCTTATCCGTGCAGGAAGTTTCGGCACTTTTTCATCATGTCCCGTGTCCCTTTCGTTCATCAGGCTTTTCAGGAAAATGGCGAAAAAAGCCGATGTTGTGCATATCCACGTACCCTTTCCGCTTGCTGATGCGGCACTTTTGCTGTCAGGATTCAAAGGGCGTGTGGTGGTGTCGTGGCACAGCGATATCGTCAAGCAGAAAAAACTCATGCTGTTTTATAAGCCGTTCATGAATTATCTGCTGAAACGTGCTGACTGCATAGTGACCGCTACCGAGGGACACGTCAGAGGTTCGGATCATCTGCCTGAATACAGCAGTAAATGCAAGGTCGTGCCGTATGGCATAACTCCCGATGATTACCTGAATATCAGCCGTGAGCCGTTCCTGACGGAAAAATGCAGTGACAAAAACAGCGTGAAAATATTCTTTACGGGCAGACTGGTCTATTATAAGGGCGTTGACGTGCTCCTGAAAGCCTTCCGCCATGTTGAGAACTGCGAACTTTTTATCGCAGGTACGGGTGTGCTTGAAGATGAACTGAAAGAGTATGCCCGTGAGCACGGAATGGAGGATATTGTCCATTTTCTGGGATTTCTTCCTGATGAACAGCTTAAACAGGCTTATGCGGACTGCGATATCTTCGTACTGCCGTCTGTCGTGAAAAGCGAGGCTTTCGGCATTGTTCAGCTTGAGGCTATGGTCTACGGAAAGCCTGTCATCAATACTTCTCTGCCGTCGGGAGTGCCGTATGTCAGTCTCCACGGCAAAACAGGTCTGACCGTCAGGGCAGGCGATGCAGGCGAACTTGCGGCGGCTTTGCAGATACTCGCAGATGATGCGGAACTTCGTGAAAAATACGGAAAAGCGGCGGCTGAAAGAGTGCTTGCCGAATTTAATGAAAAGGACGTTATACGCAGACTTTACGGCGTTCTTGCGGATAAGGGGGAATGAGAGTGAAGGCTCTGATAATCGGTGCGGCAGGTTTTGTCGGCGGATATCTTATAGATGAACTTGACGGAAACGGTCATGAAGTCCATGCTACCTGTCTGCCGAATGAAAAAATCATCGGAAATTGTACGGCGCATACTCTCGATATCCTGAAAAAAGACGATATATCCGCAGTTTTAGCTGATGTTAAGCCTGATGCCGTATATCATCTTGCGGCACAGAGTTCCGTGGCACTGTCATGGAAAAAGCCACAGCTTACTGCCGAGATAAATGTGGTGGGTACGCTGAATGTGCTCGAAGCCGTTCGTGAATGCGAAAAGAAAATGCGGCTCATTCTCATAGGTTCGGGCGAGGAATACGGCTTTATCCGTGAGGGTGCGTGTCCGCTGAAAGAGACGGAAAATCTTGCTCCGGGGAATATATATGCCGCAACAAAAGCCTGTCAGGGTATGCTTGGCGAAATTTACGCAAGGGCTTACGGCATGGATATCGTTATGGTAAGAGCATTTAACCATTCTGGTGCGAAACAGTCTCCCATGTTTGTCATCTCCGACTTCTGCAAGCAGATAGCCGAAATAGAATGCGGCTTGAAAGAGCCTGTGATATCGGTCGGAAACCTTGAAGCCATGCGTGATTTCACCGATGTGCGTGATGTCGTGAGGGCATACCGTATGCTTGCGGAAAAGGGCAGGAGCGGTCAGGTATACAATGTCGGACGTGGACAGGCTGTGAAAATAAGCAGAATCCTTGAAACTGCCCTGAACTATGCGAAATGTGATATCACAGTGACACAGGACAAGGCTCGCATGAGGGCGGCTGACATACCGCTTATTGAGCCTGATGTGTCGAAAATATACGGGGATACTGGCTGGAAGGCTGAAATATCAATGGAACAGACCATTGAGGATACTCTTGATTACTGGCGTGATGCCGTGAGGGGGAATGAAAATGTCTGATATGAAGCTTACAAACGAGAGAATGATGACGTTTGTGGGACATGAGAAAATAGGCACGCTGAAAGCCGCCGAAAAGCTTATGGAGTTCGGTGACAAGCAGAATCTCGCAAACGAGGCACTTGCCGCAAATGTCAATGACCTGATAAAGCGTGTGTGTGCGCTTGAAGATGCAAACGAGGTGCTGATCGCAAATGTCAATGACCTGAAAAAGCGTGTAGGTCTGCTTGAAGAAAAGGAAAGACGCAGCAGCGAGACTGTCAAGAAGCTTACAGGTGACCTTAGTATGGCAAAACGTGAACTTGACCGTGTAAGGCTTACTTCAAAGCTGAATTCCTCGTCTATTGAAAGACTCAACAATATCGTGAGAAATTCAGGCGGCAAGGGTGCAAAGGCGGCTGAGGAAGAAGAAAAGCCTGAAAGTGCTGATAAATAATGTGAATTTTTTTGTCAGACTATTGACAATGTCCGCAATTTGTTATATGATATATTAGTATGAACTACATATGTCAGAACTTGTCTGCACAGGGGAATGCATTATTTTCTGAGTATATTCTGTGCGAACAGGTTTCAGGTTATAGTTGTTGAAAAACTGCTGTTCTGACTGAATCAACGGAGATTTAGCCGCTGGCTGTCTCCGTTTTATTATTATATGAGAGAAGGTGAAAATATGAGTGTTGCAGAAGAACTTCAGGAAGCACTTGAATGCCGTACAGCTTTTGTTATCCCGATTTTCGGAGGTATTCCCGTGCCTGAATCATGTGTTGTCACATGGGGCATCATGGCTGTTCTTGTGATAGCATCAATAATTTTCGTAAGAAGGCTCAAAAAAGTCCCCACAGGCTCACAGTGCCTTGTTGAAATGCTTGTTGAATGGATGAATAAGTTCATTCTTGATACCCTCGGCCCGAAAGGAAAGAAGTATCTGCCGTTCCTTGAAACCATGCTTATTTACATAGGTATCTCAAATATGGTAGGACTTTTCGGATTCAGACCGCCTACAAAGGATATCGGCGTTACAGCGGCTCTTGCGCTTATCTCGATCGTTCTCGTTCAGGTATGCGGAATAAAGGAAAAGGGCTTCAAGGGCTGGCTTCACAGCTTTATCGAGCCAATGCCGCTTATGGCATTCATGAATATCCTTGAACTCGGAATCAAGCCGCTTTCACTCTGTATGCGACTTTTCGGAAACGTTCTTGGTGCATTCGTAATCATGGAGCTTATCACTATGCTCCTGCCTGTCGGTCTGCCGCTGCCTTTCAGTCTTATTCTTGATGTCGGCGACGGTCTCTTGCAGGCATACGTATTTGTATTCCTCACATCGCTCTATATTTCAGAGGCTATCGAGGAAGAAGAAAACTAATTTTTTCAGGAGGATATATTTATGGGTACAGTAGCACTTGGTGCAGCACTTGCCGTTCTCACAGGCGCAGGTGCAGGAATAGGCATCGGTCTTGCAACATCAAAAGCTGTTGAGTCTATCGCTCGTCAGCCCGAGGCAGGCGGTTCAATACGTACAGCCCTCATCATCGGAGCAGCTCTTGCAGAAGCAACGGCTATCTATGGTTTCGTTATTGCGATACTTATCATCTTCATTCTCAAATAATCACGGAGGTATATTAAAATGGGTACAGTAGCACTCGGTGCAGCACTTGCCGTTCTCACAGGCGCAGGTGCAGGTATAGGTATTGGTCTTGCAACTTCAAAGGCAGTTGAGTCCATCGCTCGTCAGCCTGAGGCAGGCGGTTCTATCCGTACTGCTCTTATCATCGGAGCCGCTCTTGCGGAAGCAACAGCTATTTACGGCTTCGTTATCGCAATTCTCATTATCTTTATACTTAAATAAACCTGCAAAAAGGAAGGAGGACGTGACATGGACGCATTAAAGGGTACCATGCTTGACGTTGACATCTGGAATTTTATATGGCCTGTGGTCAATGTCGTTCTGCTTTTCATTCTGCTCAGAATATTCCTTTTCAAGCCCATAAACAAAATTATGGACGACCGCACACGTTCTATCAAGAACGATATAGATGCCGCAGAAAAGGCTAAGAAGGAAGCAGAGGAACTGAAACAGCAGTATGCTGACTCTATCAGCGAGGCTAAGGAAGAAGCCAACAAGATAATCATGAAGGCTCATGATGATGCAGAAACTGAAAGAGCCGCCATTATAAAGAAGTCTCAGCAAGAGGCTGACCAGATAGTTGCCGATGCTGACAAGGCTATCGAAAACGAGAGAAAAAGAGTTCTCAGACAGGCTCAGTCCCAGATCGCTGATCTGGCTATTGAAGCCGCTTCAAAAATTATCGGCGAAAATGTTGACGACGAAAAGAACCGCCGTCTTGTTGATAATTTCCTTTCTGACGAGGAGGGCGGCGATAAATGAACGAACTCGGAAAAGAGTACATAAAAGAGCTTGTCCGTCTTAATATCACACAGGAAACTCTCGACAGGGCACGAAAAGTCCTTGCAGAGTGCGGAGATGTTGCCGATACACTGGCTAATCCGCTTGTCACTCAGGACGAAAAAAGAAACATCATCAAAAAGATATTCCCGGAAAATATGCATAAGTTCTTCATGAAAGCCGTAAAAGACGGAAATGTTGAAAATCTTGGCGAGATATTCGAGGAATACAATGACCTTCTCATTGAAAAACAGGGCAGTATCAAGGCTGTTGTCCGCTATGTGACTCCGCTTACGGAATCACAGCAGGCTGACCTGAGAAAATTCATCATGGAGAAGTTCGTCAAGGACGATGTTGATATAGAATACCGCCACGATCCCGATATCATAGGCGGCTTTATCCTCACCGCAGGAGATGTCGAGTACGATAAGAGCTACCGTACAAGCCTCCGCCAGATGAAGGATACTCTCATGACAAAAGCCGCTGAATACGCCGAGGAAGCTGTTGATAAGAAGGCATCATCAGGCAAAAAAAGCGATATCATATCCGTTCTCAAAACCGAAGTCAAGGACTTTGAGGTAAAGACGGGCGCTACCGAAACAGGCTTCATCACCCGTCTCGGCGACGGTATCGCAAGAGTTCACGGCATGAATTCCGTTATGTACGGCGAACTTGTTGAATTTGAAACAGGCATCAGAGGCATTGTCCAGAACCTTGAGGAAAAATCCGCAGGCGTCGTTCTCCTCGGAGATGACCACGGTCTTACGGAAGGCTCAACTGTTGTCCGCACAGGCAAACGTGCAGGTGTCGGCGTAAGCGATGAGCTTCTCGGACGTGTTGTTGATGCTCTCGGTGCGCCTATTGACGGTCTCGGAGATATCAAGGCTGAGGAATACTACGCCATCGAGCGTGAAGCCCCCGGTGTTATCGAGCGTAAGCCTGTAAATACTCCTCTCCAGACGGGTATTCTCGCTATCGACTCAATGTTCCCTATCGGACGTGGACAGCGTGAGCTTATCATCGGCGACAGACAGACCGGTAAGACTTCAATTGCTGTCGATACCATAATCAACCAGAAAGGTCAGGACGTTATCTGTATCTATGTTGCCATCGGTCAGAAGTCCTCGACTGTTGCTCAGGTTGTAAATACTCTTAAAAAGTACGGCGCAATGGAATATTCCGTAGTCGTTTCAGCTTCGGCGAGCGATCCTGCGCCTTTCCAGTATATCGCACCTTATTCGGGTACTGCAATGGCTGAATACTTCATGGAAAAGGGAAAAGATGTCCTTATAATCTATGACGATCTTTCAAAACACGCCGTTGCATACCGTGCTATGTCACTTCTTCTCCACAGACCTCCGGGACGTGAGGCTTATCCGGGTGACGTTTTCTATCTCCATTCAAGACTGCTTGAACGTTCAAGTCATCTTGATGATGCACACGGCGGCGGTTCACTGACTGCCCTGCCGATTATTGAGACTCTTGCAGGCGATATTTCGGCTTATATCCCGACCAATGTCATTTCTATCACTGACGGTCAGATATTCCTCGAAAGCGAACTTTTCAACTCAGGTCTGCGTCCTGCCGTTAACTACGGTCTGTCAGTATCCCGTGTAGGCGGCGCTGCCCAGACTAAGGCTATGAAAAAAGCCGCAGGAAACCTTCGTATCGACCTCGCACAGTTCAAGGAAATGGAGATATTCACTCAGTTCTCCTCCGAACTCGATCAGGCTACAAGCGAACTTCTTGAACACGGACGTATGCTTACAGAACTGCTCAAACAGCCGCTTTATAATCCGCTTCCGCACTATGAACAGGTAATTCTGCTCTATGCGGCACAGCACGGCTTTTTCAAGGGCATTCCGCTGAAGGAACTCCGTGACTACAGAACGGAACTCATGACCTATATAAGAAGCTACGGTCAGGATATCATCACTGAACTGGAGGACAACAAGATCCTCACAGAAGACCTCATGGAACGTATCGAGAAGATACTTACCGCTTTTGAGGAATAAGGGGTGATATCATGCCCAATATGAGAGAGATACGTGAGCGTATCGCAAGTATTCAGCAAATTCTCAAAATCACCAACGCAATGTACCTCATGTCATCGTCAAAGCTGAAAAAGGCAAGGAAGTCGCTTGAAGCAACCGAGCCTTACTTCTATAAGCTTCAGGAGACTATCGACAGCGTTCTCGAACATACTCCGCATACTCGTCAGAAGTATTTCGACCGCCGTAAGGATATCCCGCTTGAAAAGCATAAGAAGGGATATATCGTAATCACAGGCGATAAGGGACTTTGCGGAAGCTATAACCACAATATCATGAAGTATACCGAACAGGAGCTTGAAAAGGCAGGCAATCCTGAAAACTGTTATCTTTTCGTCATGGGACAGGTCGGCAGACTCTACTTCCAGAGACGCATGAAGAATGACCACATGGCATCAGTTGACAGCGAATTCCTCTATACCACGCAGAATCCTACGCTCTACCGTGCAAGGGAGATAGCTGACATGGTAATAGGCAAATTCGAGAGCGGCGAACTTGATGAGGTATATCTTATATACACCGACATGGTAAATTCCAGCCAACAGGAAACACGTACCCTGCGGCTGCTTCCCTTTGAGAGAAAACGTCTGGTACAGGCGGCTGACGGTACACTGAAAAGTCTGCCGAAAGCTTCGTTCATGCCTTCCCCTGAGGAGGTTATGGGCTATCTGATACCGCAGTATGCAAAGGGACTTATATACGGCGCAATGGTAGAGGCGTTCTGCTGTGAACAGCAGTCACGAATGACCGCAATGGATTCCGCTACCAACAGCGCAAAGGATATGATAAAAGAGCTGTCTCTGATGTACAACCGTGCACGTCAGGCGGCTATAACTCAGGAGATCACCGAGGTCGTCAGCGGTGCGAACAGCCTTGATGAAGATTAACTGAAATCTCTCCAAAGAAAGGAGAAGCCATGGAAAAAGGCAGAATTACTCAGGTCATCGGACCTGTTATCGATGTTGAGTTTGCTTCGGGAAAGCTCCCCATGATAAGGGATGCCCTCACCGTTGAAATTGACGGCAGAACCCGTGTAATGGAGGTCGCCCAGCATATGGGAAACCACATTGTACGCTGTATCATGCTTGCCGCAAGTGAAGGACTCAGCAAGAATATGGAAGTCACTGCCACGGGTTCATGCATAAAAGTGCCCGTAGGCGAAAAAACTCTCGGACGTATGTTCAATGTTCTCGGCGAACCTATCGACAAGAAAGGCGATATCGAAACTGAGGAAAAATGGGAGATACACAGAAAAGCCCCGACTTTTCAGGATCAGAGCCCTGTTGTTGAGGTACTCGAAACGGGTATCAAGGTCATCGACCTCATCGCTCCTTATGCAAAGGGCGGTAAGATAGGTCTTTTCGGCGGCGCAGGCGTAGGTAAGACAGTCCTCATTCAGGAACTTATCCGCAATATCGCTACCGAACACGGCGGCTATTCTATTTTTACAGGTGTCGGCGAACGTTCAAGAGAGGGCAATGACCTCTGGAACGAAATGCAGGAATCAGGCGTTATCGCCAAAACTGCGCTTGTTTTCGGTCAGATGAACGAACCTCCGGGATCACGTATGCGTGTTGCCCAGACAGGTCTGACTATGGCGGAATACTTCCGTGACCGTGAACACAAGGACGTACTCCTCTTTATCGACAATATTTTCCGTTACGTTCAGGCTGGTTCGGAAGTCTCGGCACTTCTCGGACGTATGCCGTCAGCCGTTGGCTATCAGCCTACACTGGCTACCGAAGTCGGTGAGCTTCAGGAGCGTATCACATCTACGAAAAACGGCTCTATCACGTCGGTTCAGGCTGTTTATGTACCTGCCGATGACCTCACCGATCCTGCGCCTGCGATAACATTCGCTCACCTTGACGCTACTACGGTTCTTTCAAGAAAGATAGTTGAACAGGGTATCTATCCTGCCGTTGATCCGCTTGAATCAAATTCACGTATTCTTGAACCTGAAATAGTCGGCGAGGAGCATTACACAGTCGCAAGACGTACTCAGGAACTTCTCCAGAAGTACAAGGAATTGCAGGATATCATCGCAATCCTCGGTATGGAGGAACTTGACGAGGAGGATAAACTTGCTGTATACCGTGCAAGAAAAATTCAGAAATTCCTCTCACAGCCTTTCAACGTTGCCGAAAACTTCACAGGTTTAAAGGGTAAATATGTTCCGCTCAAGGACACTATTGAAGGATTCAAGGCTATCATCGACGGCGATATGGATAAATATCCTGAATCGGCATTCCTCATGGCAGGTACTATCGATGACGTTATCATGAAGGCTCGTCAGATGAGCGACGGAGAGTAAGGGAGGCTTGTATGGCTAAAACCTTTCATCTTGAAATTATCGCCACAGACAGGATATTCTTTCAGGGTGATGTTGAACACCTTGTAATAACCGCAATTGACGGACTTATCGGAATACTTGCAGGGCATGAGCCGCTTGTAACGTCACTTCCGACAGGCGAACTGAAATACATGGTCAATGGCGTGTGGAAGTATGCCGCAATCTCTGAGGGATTCATTCAGGTAACTCCCGATTCTGCGGTAATCCTTGCGGACAGCTGTGAACTTCCCGAGGAGATAGACATAAAACGTGCTCAGGAGGCAAGAGAACGTGCTCAGGAAATGCTGAGACAGAAACAGAGCCTCAAAGAATACTACCAGACACAGGCTGCGCTCAACCGTGCCATGAACCGTCTGAAAGTTTCACAGAAGCATTTCAAGTGACAGAAAATTCAGGGATGCCGCAAAAAGCATCCCATGTATTTGTTATGCATTATGCATTATTCATTATAAGGTAAATTGTGCAATATCTTGAAAAGTGGATTGCAAAATGCGTATTTGCTTGACTTTTTTGCAAAATTATAGTACAATATTTGTAATTGTCGATGAGAGCCTTTTCAGGCTCTGAGACAGAAAAAATGAAATCCGGCTGATGATCAGTCTGGTCGGATTCGGGAATCAGGAGGCATGACCGTGAAAAAAATCGGTAAATCAACTTTCTTCATTGTCGCAGTCCTCATTGCACTGTTTACAGTATCTGCTGTTTTAGGTGTGGATAAGCTTTATGCCGATAACACAACTACCTATGTCAAGGGTGTTGACGATATCCGTCTCGGTATCGATATCAAGGGCGGTGTTGACGTTACCTTCGCTCCTGCGGATGACTTTGACGCTGACAATAATCAGCTTGACGCAGCTACTGCGATCATCAAGACAAGACTTACTTCTCTTGGTATCACAGATAACGAAGTTTACAGTGATGAGAAAAGCGACAGAATCATTGTTCGTTTCCCATGGCAGACAGGCGAAAGCGATTTCGATCCTGAAGCTGCTGTTAAGGAACTGGGCGAAATGGCTGAACTCACTTTCAGAAAAGGCACTGACACAGAAACAGACGAAAACGGTGAGACTATCCCTACAGGTGAAATAGTTCTCAACGGTTCTGATATCGCATCTGCACAGGCTCAGTACAGACCTGATGAAAACGGCGAGTATGAATATCTCGTTGCTCTTTCACTCAAGGAATCAGGCACTCAGAAATTTGCTGAGGCAACATCTGAACTTGCAGGTTCATCAACTCCGATATCTATCTGGATGGACAATACAATGATATCTGCTCCATCCGTAAACAATGCTATCACAGACGGAAACGCTGTTATCTCAGGAAGCTTTGATCAGGATTCTTCCAAAAAGCTTGCTGACCAGATAAACTCAGGTGCGCTTCCTTTCAAAATGGAGACAAAGAGCTTCAAGACTATCTCACCTACAATGGGTGAAGGTTCACTTGACGCAATTCTTCTCGCAGCCGCTATAGCATTTTCTGCTATCGCTGTATACATGATGGTACTCTATAAGCTCCCGGGCATCGTTGCAGTCATCGCTCTTATCGGTCAGGTTGCAGGTTCACTTGCAGCAATCACAGGCTGGTTCGGCTTCATGAACGGCTCAACTCTTACAATTCCGGGTATCGCAGGTATCATCCTCGCCGTTGGTATGGGCGTTGACGCAAATATCATCACAGGCGAGCGTATCAAGGAAGAAATCAAAACAGGCAAGTCACTTGATGCCGCTATACAGATAGCTTATAAGAGAGCATTCTCTGCTATCCTCGACGGTAACATCACAAACGTTATCATCGCTGTTATCCTTATGGGTGCATTCGGTGTTCCTGACAGCTTCTTCTCAAAGATACTCAACAAGACTATCTTCTTCGCATTCGGCGCAACTGCTGAAGGTGTTGTTTACTCATTCGGCTTTACTCTCCTCGTAGGTGTTGTATGCAACTTCATCTTCGGTGTGTTTGCTTCAAGACTTATGGTTACTTCACTTTCCAAGTTCAAGTGCTTCAGAAACAGAAAACTTTACGGAGGTGACGAGAAATGAGCAAGAAGAAAACTCAGGAAACTCCCGTAACAATGCCTGAAAAGGTATACAATTTCTGTTCAAAGAAGAAAATGATACTTGGCATACTCATTGCCGTTGCAGTCGTTCTCGTTGCAGGCATCATCATCAGAGGCGTACACCTTGCAATTGAATTCAAGGGCGGTACTCTTATCACCTATACATATCAGGGCGATATCAATACAAATGATGTTGAATCAACTGTCAGGGAGGTAATCAATACCTCAATAGTTGTCAGAACAGGTGAAAGCCTTGACACAGGCGGAAAACAGCTCACTATCTCATTCACATCAGATGAAGGTCTTACCGCTGACAGACAGACAGAGCTTACAGATGCTCTCAGAAACAAGTTTGCTGACGCTGACCTTGAGATCTATGACTCAAACGATGTAAGCCCGTCATCAGGACGTGAATTCCTTCTCAAATGTCTTATCGCTGTAATCTTTGCGGCAATTATGGTTATCATCTACATTGCTATCAGATTCAGAAGGATAGGCGGCTGGTCGGCAGGTGTGTGCTCAATTTTCGCACTCTGCTTCGATATTCTTGTTGCAATGACAGCAACTATCGTATTCGGCTTTGAGTTCAACTCAAACATTGTTGCAGTAATCCTTACAATTCTCGGTTATTCTATCAACAATACGATCGTTATCTACGACAGAATCAGAGAAAACCGTAAGCTTATGCCAAAGGCTACTCTGAATGAACTTATCAATGTAAGCTGTACACAGTCACTTACAAGATCGATCAGAACCTCTATTACAACTATCGGTACAATGCTTGTTGTTACCATTGTTGTACTCGTAAAGGGCTATGATTCACTTCTCAGCTTCTCTGTACCGCTTATGTTCGGTCTTATCTCAGGTACTTATTCATCACTCTTTGTTGCTCCTGTAACATGGTCATGGTGGAAGGGCAAGGAAGATAAGAAAGGCAAAAAATCCGAATAATAAAAAATATAAGGACTGTCTGAAAAATGGCAGTCCTTAATTTTTGGCTTTAGTCAATATTTTTCTTATTGCCTAAAGAATTGCATATTATAGCGATTACAGGGCATATCAGACTTGCAACAGGCCATATTATCCAGCTTTTGCTCCAGTTGTTCGTTATAAGGCTGTAGCCGAGATAACCTGCGGTTACGAGACACCAGTATATCCCCATTACAGCACCTGTGAGGTTACTGCTTTTTTTTACTGCTGTCTTTTTTTCACGGGAATAGTCCTCTGATTCAAGAAGCTTTTTATAACCGTCATATTCAACGCCTGCGCTTATTATAAGAAAAACTCCTGCCGCAACAAAAACAAAAAGCAGAATTACTCCAAGTGAGTCCAGAAAATAGTTGTTTGGATTGGTAGGAAGAACTATTACAGGTATTACAGAAAGTATGAAAAGTGCAATACCAACTGAAATCGATACACCGTATCTTATGCGAAATTTATCAAGCTTATCCTTTACCATTCCTGAAACACCGTATTCAGTGTCTATGCACTCTTTGTTCAGATACTCAAACGGCTTCATTAGCATGGATGATGTTATGACAAGACCTACTCCTGCCGCAACAAATATGAACAATAAGGCAACTCCGGCTGTACCGTTTTCAATTGCCAATACAGGTGTTACACACAGTATAAAAAGTGATATGCCAATTGATAACAGTAATGCGTTTTTCTTATTTAATTTAAGGAATTGGTTTGCCTCCTCCATAGATACCTTGCGGAGAGGCGGAACATCATCTGTCATTATTGATTTTGTTTCAACGTTATCTCTTTCTTCGATGCTGTCCTTTAATAAGTAGTCGGTGCTTACGCTGAATATTTCAGATAACTGTAATATTCTGTTCAGGTCAGGCGTTGACTGTGCGCCCTCCCATTTGGATACGGACTGTCTGCTCACTCCGAGTTTGTCTGCGAGTTCTTCCTGTGACATCCCTGATTTTTTTCTTAATTCAATTAACTTGTCTGCAAGTATCATTTTGTACCTCCAATATTTTCCCTATGCGGGTTTTTGTGTTTTTCACTGTCATAATTATAGCATGAACAAGCGGTTTATGCAAGCAAGCGAACTGTACAATTTGTTGTATGACGGTTGCACATGGCTGTATTTCGGTAAATCTGCGGGTGCAAAATCAGTTGCCTGATGAAAAAGCGAAGAAATGCTGTTGGATCAGCATGAAATAAAGCCTGAAAATGACTGATATCAGGCAAAAAACAAAACGCACAATCGGAGCAATAAAAAATAGCTGAAATTTGTGCATCATATGCATTGCATAAATCACGAAAATTGTGTATCATTAATATTAGCAGTTTGTTCTAAGGAGCAAAAGTGTGCCAGAAGGAGGAGTCATATTTTGAAAAAAAGAAAAATATCAGCCTGCATTTTTGCGGCTTTACTTATGTGCTGTACAGGTGTATCATGCAACAGAAAAGTTGAAAAGAGCAGTCCCGAATCAACAACCGAGCCTGTAACAGTAACAACCAAATCAAATACAATAGAAATGGTCGCCCAGAAAGATCCTGATGCAGTTACAACAACTGTTGACGGTACAACCGAGCCTGCACCTGAATTTGATAATGCAGTCGAGGCTAAGTCAGGCGATGCATACCTTGCAATAAACGACAACGATTGGTGGATACAGTACTGGGGCGAAAAGACAGATCCGCTCTGCTATGATGCTAAGGTAGCACATATTGAAGGAAACGGCGAATATACTGTAAGCATCACAACTGACACAGACGGCTACCGCTATGCAACGACTAAGGACGTGACAGATACTATCGCTCCGAACGGAATCGGATTTGCGGCTGTTATCATCAAGGACGGCGAACAGCTCATGCCGTATGCAACTATCACTGTTGAAAGCGTAAAGGTTGACGGCAAGGAAGTCAAGAACGAAAAGAAAAGCTATACCAATATAGAAGAAGGCAATATACGCTCAAATATCTACAATCAGTGGGTATCAGACAACAGCCTGCCTGCCGATGCAAGATGTGCCGACGGCGATCTGATGGATAACGGAGCACCTTCTGCTGTAAATGACGGAAGCTATTCCGCACAGCTCATCAATGAGGGCGAAGTTAAGGACTGGACTACTATCGAAGTAACATTCATGGTTTCAGGTCTGGACTATTAAGAATATAATAACGGCGGTTCAAAATGAACTGCCGTTTTTTTGATTATTTGCAGAATATTTCAATAGCAGATGCGGCAAAATCAGCCGTACCGATACCTCCTGCGCTGTCGATATTCTGTTTCATTTCGCCTTCTGCGGCATACATCTGACCAAGACCTGCGAGAATTTCCCTTGTGCAGGTGTAGTAATGTTCGGTTATGAATGTCTGTAATTCGGAAACAAGTGCCTGTGCATCGTCACATTCGGGTGATTTGTCCATGATTTTGCCGAAGCGGACAAAAATCTGCATAAGACCGTCACTTTCGGCTTGTATCTGTGTATCGTTCTTGTCTGCGGATTTCTCCTCGAATTCCTTATATGCCTGAGTATTGCCCCATTTTTCACGGGCTTGTGCGGAATACTCCTTGATTTTAGCTTTATCGAATGCTTTGAAGTTCATGTTCATTACTCCTTTTTCTTTAATTTCACGGGCAAAGGAGATTATTCTACCGAGCCGCTCCCTCTGCATTTCAAGCAGTTTTATCTGCGTATCAAGTGCATCATAGCGGTCAAAATCGGGTGAATCGATTATCTGCCTGATTTCCTTCAATGGGAATTGCAGTTCACGGAAAAGCAGTATGGTTTGCAGACGTTCAAGCGCCGTATCGTCATACAGTCTGTAGCCTGCATCTGTCACTTCTGACGGTTTGAGCAGTCCTATGGCATCATAATGGTGAAGTGTGCGCACACTCACGCCCGTAAGACGGCTTACTTCGATTACTGTTTTCATAGCATCTCCTCCTCGTGTAACTACAGTATATACTATAACGTAACGTGAGAGTCAAGCGTTTCGGCAAATTTTATGTATATAAAATCTTTATGGTGGTTTAATCAAAGTAGAAGATATCCTCGAACTTCTTGTCAAGGGCGATGCAGAGAATGAGTGCGAGTTTGGCTGTCGGGTTGAATTGTCCTGTTTCAATGGAACTTATGGTATTCCTCGAAACACCGACCATTGATGCAAGTTCGTCCTGTGAGAGTTTCTTTTTTTTGCGTATTTCCTTCAGGTTGTTTTTCAGTATAAGTTCATCTTTCATGTCTGCTCCTTTCCGGATTATCTGATGGTTGAGTTTTTAACGAGGCAGCAGAAGTATGCTAAGATAAGACCAATTGCAAGAATGCCCCAGATAATGCCTGAAATAATGGATGTTTTTTGTTTAAGCCTGATGCCTTTGCCGAAGAAAAGGATAGCATCGTAAACGGCTATAAGAGCATAAAAACCATAGTTTTGTCTGCCGTTGAAGATGATTTCTGAGGCGAAGAAAATACAGCTGAGAATTGCCATTGCAGCACCTGCAATCGACGCATATTTATTTTCAATTTCCTTTGCGTGTAAGTCCTTGTTTTTGTTTTCCTGTCTGCTCATTTCGAGTATCTGTTCCTTGTTCATGATTTTATCCTCCATAAATATAAATGTAATATGATATGCAAAGTAAGCTTTGCAAATTATTCCAAGTTTTCTTTGCAATTGTATTATACCACTGCCAAGTGTACTTGTCAAGTGCTTTTTGAAAATTTTTTCAGAAAATTTTTTTGAGCATTTGCTGATATAACGTAAAATGCGGCGCTTTTGCCTGTGCTTCGATGCAAAGTGTACTTTGCAAAATATGACAAGTACACTGTGAATTTTTGCGTGGTGATGAAATGCAGGGACAGTTAAGACCATTTCCCTTTTATAGTTCCTGCCATTTGTACAAATATTCTGGTGTGAGGGGCGACCATTGGTCGCCCGTGTAATGCCGGACAACGAAAAATATAAATTAAAAATAGCGCTGAAAAATGAGCAACCGAAATGTTCCATGAAATTATATAACAGCAGTACTTGATTTCTTAATAATTAAGTGGTAAAATTAGTATTGCACGTATGTGCTGTAGAACAAATCCGAGGGAGAGAAAAAAATGAAATTAAATAAAAAAACAATGGCATTTTTGTCTGCTGCCGTAATGGGAATATTATCAGTCGGCTGCGGTGAGGGCAATTCACCGGATTCAAGCGTTGAAGCACCAACTATCCCGATAGAGCCTTCCACTATTCTTGAACAGGAGACAACAACTGCCGAAATATCAACAAATACAACAGGCATTGCCACCGTTCTTGCAACAGCTCCTACACTGGCTGTGACTTCAACAACGGAAACCGAAGCCGAAGCTATGCCTGAAATTACAACAACTGCCGCTGAAAAAGCCGTTGTCAGCGAAACTACATATCTCGGCTATTCCGACAGGATAGCATTTATCGTGGATTCCATGCAGATAGGCTGGACAGGACTTGCAGAGCCGACTGACTTCAATCTCAGCAGTATCTATAAGGATAATTTCGGACAGGCTGATTTCGGATTCGTCAGAATAGACCTCGACGGCGACGGCATTGATGAACTCCTTATAGGCGAAACTACTGCCGACGGTCAGACTGTATTCTATGACATATTCACGGTCATCGGCGAAAATTCAATGGTAAGTCTTGCGAGCGGCGGCGAAAAACAGCGCTATTATATCGATACGAACAACAACATCGTCTGCGAAGGCACACTTGGTGCGGCTGAATCATCTGTTGACTGCTATCAGCTTAAAGACGGCAAGCTTATGATAGTAAGCGGCTATACAGCAGATGCGGCTGTATCTTATCAGACTTTTACACTCGATTCATTTAGTAATTATGTAAACAACGAACAGCAATAATTTTTACTCATCAACTATTTTCTAAAATATTCAACAAAAACATCAGCGATATAAGGCGGAAAAAGTACATTTTTTCCGCTTTATTTTTTTGTTAAAGTGTAGTATAATAATAATGTATTCGTCCTTATGGGCAGAAAGATTATTGAGGTGAAATATGACAGATAAATATTCTCTCGGAATAGATGTCGGTTCAACTACCGTTAAGACAGTTATTACCGATAGTTCAGGTGAAATCATATATTCAAAGTATCAGAGACACCTTTCAAAAGTAAAGGAAACTGTTACCGATCAGCTTAAGATCATTCAGGCTGATTACCCCGATACAGAGTTTACCGTGTGCATTACGGGTTCGGCAGGTCTTGGTCTTGCCAATTCCGCAGGCATTCCATTCGTTCAGGAGGTTCATGCGGCTTTTTTAGCCGTAAAGCGCAAACAGCCTGATGCCGATGCAGTTATCGAGCTTGGCGGCGAGGACGCTAAGATAATCTTCCTCACAGGCGGCGTTGAACAGCGTATGAATGGTTCATGCGCAGGCGGTACGGGTGCATTTATCGACCAGATGGCTACACTTCTCGGTATTACGGCTGATGAACTTGACGAACTGTCACTTCACGCACAGAAAGTATATCCTATTGCTTCAAGATGCGGCGTTTTCGCTAAATCAGATATACAGCCGCTTCTCAATCAGGGCGCAAGACGTGAGGATATTTCCGCAAGTATCTTTCAGGCTGTCGTTGACCAGACTGTTTCAGGTCTTGCTCAGGGACGTACTATCGAGGGAAAAGTGCTTTTCCTCGGAGGCCCGCTGTTCTTCCTCAAAGGTCTCAGACAGGCTTTCGTGAAGTCTCTCGGTCTTGACAGTGAACACGCAGTATTTCCGCAGGAAGCTCCTGTTTTCGTAGCTTACGGCTGTGCGATATATGCCGCCGCAACTGAAGATTCATATAAAATCGGCGATATCATTGACAAGGTGACTAACGCTAAAGCATCTGACAATATTGTAACGGGTGAACCGCTGTTCAGTTCTCAGGCAGAGTACGACGAATTCATCGGCAGACATAAGAAATTCGACCTCGGATATGCCGATATACGTACATATAAGGGCAATGCATACCTCGGAATAGATGCAGGCTCAACTACCACAAAACTTGTTCTTATTACAGAGGACGGCAAGATACTCTATCATCATTATTCGTCAAATCAGGGACAGCCTCTTGACAAGATAGCCGACCAGCTCAAAAAGATATACGAGGCTATGAACCCCGATATCACTATAAAAGGCTCGGCAGTTACAGGCTATGGCGAGGATCTCATCAAGTCGGGACTTTCCATTGACCACGGCATAGTTGAGACTGTTGCCCACTTCAAAGCCGCTTCATACTTCTGTCCGCAGGTTGACTTCATCATCGACATCGGCGGTCAGGACATCAAGTGTTTCAAGATAAAGAACAAGAGCATCGACAGTATTATGCTCAATGAGGCTTGTTCGTCGGGATGCGGCTCATTTATCCAGACTTTTGCAATGGCTCTCGGATATGATATTGCCGAATTTTCCCAGCTTGGTCTTTTTGCAGAGCACCCTGTTGACCTCGGTTCACGCTGTACCGTTTTCATGAACAGCTCCGTAAAACAGGCTCAGAAAGACGGCGCTACTGTTGAGGATATTTCCGCAGGTCTGTCCTCATCTATCATCAAAAACGCAATTTATAAGGTTATCCGTGCAAATTCGCCTGATGACCTCGGAAAGAATATCGTCGTTCAGGGCGGTACATTCCTCAATGATGCAGTTCTCCGCTCATTTGAAAAGGAACTCGGCAGAAATGTTATCAGACCTGCAATATCAGGTCTTATGGGTGCATTCGGCTGTGCCCTCTATGCAAAGGAACGCTCAAAAGGTCAGGACTCCGTGCTTATTTCCAAGGATGAACTCGACACATTTGCATATACCTCACGTTCTGCACAGTGCGGCGGCTGTACTGCTCACTGTCAGCTCAACATCATCAATTTCGGCAAGGGCAGACGCTTCATCTCAGGAAACCGCTGTGAAAAGGGCGGCGGAATGGCTCAGAAGAACACTATCCCGAACCTCTATGAATATAAGTATGACAGCATACTCAATACCATAAAGACACATCAGCCCGTGAAATACCGTGGAACAGTCGGACTTCCGCTTTGTCTCGGATTCTATGAACAGCTTCCGTTCTGGCATATGCTGTTTACTACACTCGGCTTCAGAACTGTCATCTCAGGCGAAAGCTCACGTCAGGTATACTATGACGGACAGCATACAATTCCGTCGGATACGGTCTGCTATCCTGCAAAGCTTGCTCATGGTCATATCGAAAATCTGCTTGACAAGGGCGTTGATTTCATCTTCTATCCGTGCATGAGCTATAACCTCGACGAGGGAAACAGCGATAACCACTTCAACTGCCCTGTTGTTGCATATTATCCTGAACTCCTCCTTGCCAACAACGCAAGGCTCAACAATAACAATTTCGTTCATCCGTATGTTGACCTCAATGTGCGCAAGAATGTTATAAGAGTTGTCGAACAGGCACTCTCACGCTACAATATCAAGGGAAGGATACCTGCCGCAGTTGATGCCGCATACGAGGCTCTTGACCGCTATCACAGCGATATCGCAAACAAGGCAAGGGATATCATCTCTCAGGCCCGTGCCGAAAAGCGCAAGATAATCGTGCTTGCAGGCAGACCTTACCACATCGACAAGGAGATAAACCACGGCATACACAAGCTTATAACAAGTCTCGGAATGGCTGTTATCACCGAGGACAGCGTGGCACAGCTTGCAAGAACACCTAAACTCGGCGTTCTCAACCAGTGGACTTATCATTCAAGACTTTACCGTGCGGCTAAATATGTCACAACTCAGCCTGATATGCAGCTTATACAGCTTGTATCATTCGGCTGCGGAATCGATGCCGTTACGACTGACGAGGTGAGAAATATCCTCGAAAGCAACGGAAAACTCTATACACAGCTTAAAATAGACGAGATAAACAACCTCGGCGCAGCAAAGATACGTCTCAGAAGTCTTGTTGCCGCTATGGAACAGAAATAAACGGAGGGAAGAACAATGCCGGAATATGCAAAATTTACCGAGGATATGAAGAAAACTCATACTATCCTCATTCCTGATATGCTTCCCGTACATTTCAGGCTGCTTATCGCAATTTTTGAATCTGCGGGCTATAAAATGGAACTGCTGACCAATGATTCCCGTGCGGTAGTTGACGAAGGACTGAAAAATGTTCACAACGATTCATGCTATCCTGCACTTCTCGTTATAGGTCAGTTCATGGATGCTCTCAACAGCGGAAAATATGATCCCGACAAGACTGCTCTGCTTATCACACAGACAGGCGGCGGCTGCCGTGCATCAAACTATATACATCTTCTGCGAAAGGCTGTTGACAAGAATTATCCGCAGGTGCCTGTTGTATCGCTCAATTTCAGCGGTCTTGAAAAGGACAGTGCATTCAAAATTACTGCGCCGATGTTCCTGAAAATGCTCTATGCCGTGCTCTATGGCGATTTAATGATGACTTGCTACAACAAGTGCCGTGCATACGAGATAAACAAGGGCGAGTCAAAGAAAATGCTCGATAAATGGGAGAACCGCCTCGGAAATATCTTCCGCAGCGGCAGTAAAATGTTCCTCCGCACAAAGAAGATATACACTGATATCCTCAACGATTTCGCTAAGATAGAACTTAGTAAGGAAAAGAAGATAAGAGTCGGAATCGTCGGAGAAATATACGTTAAGTATTCTCCGCTTGCAAATAATCATCTTGAGGATTTCCTCATTTCAGAGGGATGTGAGCCTGTTGTGCCGTCACTTCTGGAATTTGTCATGTACTGTGCGGCAGGCACTTTCAACGATGCAAAGCTCTATGACCATGTGACCAAGGATTCAATTTTCAATAAGATAGGCTATGACCTCATCTATGCAAAGCAGAAGGAGCTTATCTCCGTCATGAAGAAACAGGGCAGCTTTGAGCCTCTCCATGATTTTGAGCATCTCCGCAAGCTTGCCGACAAATACATAAATCAGGGCGTTGTCATGGGTGAAGGCTGGCTTATTCCTGCGGAAATGGCGGCTCTTGCAAAGTCAGGTGTCGAGAATATCATCTGCACTCAGCCATTCGGCTGTCTGCCTAACCACATTGTCGCAAAGGGTATGTCCCGTGCGATAAAGCAGGATAACCCGAATGCAAATATCGTTGCTATTGACTATGACCCCGGCGCTACACGAGTAAATCAGGAAAACCGCATCAAGCTTATGCTTGCAAACGCAAGAATGTAAGCTGTCTCCCCGAAAAAGGAGCTTTGAAATGATCAAGACACGTAACGGCAGAACTATCACATCAAATGAAAAACAGAATAAACTGCTGAAAAAGCTTTACGGCACTGTTTTCGGCAGAAAAATGCTGAAATTTCTCACAAAGCCGACAATTTCCCATGTAGTCGGCAGATTTATGGACTCCAAGCTGTCAAAGCCGCTTATAAAGCGCTTTGTAAAAAACAGCAAAATTGACCTTTCACAGTATATCATGTATGATTTTTTGTCATATAACGACTTCTTTACACGCAAGATAAAGCCTGAAATGCGTCCTGTTGATATGGATTTCAGTCATCTTATCAGTCCGTGTGACTCAAAGCTTTCAGTTTACAAAATTGACAGAAACAGCATATTCCGCATCAAGGGTACTCGCTACAGAGTATGTGACCTTTTGCAGAACAAGGCTCTCGCAGACCATTTCTGCGGCGGATACTGCTGTATTTTCCGCCTTGAAGTAGACGATTACCATCGCTACTGCTATATTGACAACGGTACGAAAACACGCAATGTTTTCATTAATGGCGAACTGCATACGGTAAATCCGATAGCACTTGACCACTATAACATTTATAAGCGCAACTGCCGTGAGTATACCATGATGAGAACGGAGCATTTCGGCAATGTTGTTCAGGTCGAGGTCGGCGCAATGCTGGTCGGACGTATCGTGAACTATGACCATTCGGGCACTATCCGCCGTGGTATCGAAAAGGGTATGTTTGAATTCGGCGGCTCAACTATCGTTATGCTCTTTGAAAAGGACAGAGTGAAAATCGATGATGATATCCTCGGAAATTCCGCAGAGGGTATCGAAACTGTTGTAAAATACGGCGAAAAGATAGGACAGTCCATGATTTGCTCATAATGCAGAATAGCGTAGGGGCACATTCCGTGAACCCGTGGATTACATACAGTTGCCATACACAAAAAATTTGACGGACAGAAATTTTCTGTCCGTTTTTTGTAACGAAAGCGATTTTTGTGCAACTAATATATGAACGTTCAGGGAGGTGATGCCGTGTCAGACAATATGAAACAGTATTATGAGGAAAACGGACGCAAGGTCTTTCTGTATCTTATGACGCTCTGCGGTGATGCCGATATATCCGAGGAGCTTACTCAGGAGACTTTCTATCAGGCAATACGCTCCGTTGACAAGTATAAGGGCGAAAGTTCTGTGTATTCATGGCTGTGCGGCATTGCCAAGAAATTATGGCTCAATGAAAAGCGCCGCAGGAAATATCATCCCGTTTCCGAGCCTGACGAGAATGCAGAGGATAATTCCGTTCGCCCCGACGAAAAAGCCGAACTTGCCGATGAGAAAATGCGATTGCTGAAAAATCTGCATAGTCTGCCCGAAAATGAAAAGGAGATAGTTCTGCTCCGTGCCACAGGGGAGCTGTCTTTTCGTGAGATAGGCGAACTTTTCGGCAAAACGGAAAACTGGGCGAGAGTGACGTATTACAGGGCTAAACAAAAGCTAAAAGGAGGAGAATAATATGAAATGCACGATAATCAG
>JAZUGG010000045.1:0-56215 GCA_045641105.1 Ruminococcus sp.
GTGTTTTAGCGTATCTTATACAGGACATATGTCCTGTATAAGATACGCCATAATACTGAAAGTCTTTGGAAAGGGGTTCGGGGAAGAACCTTTCCTCAGAAAGGTTTGCCCCGATAGAAAGTAAAAACTTCTATATAAGTACCGCCGTTACTTTGTGCGGTGTTTTTTATGTGCATTTTACAAGCATATTCCACGTTTCACAGTTTACTTCGCCATTCTGAGGCAGACCTGTTTTCTGCTGAAATTCACGCACTGCCGTGGCTGTATCGTCCGCAAATTCACCGTTTACTGCGATATCGGGCATATTGTCATACCTGCGGTCAAGTTCCCTAAGAAGCGCCTGAATAACATATACAAGCTTGCCGCTGTCACCTGTTCTGCATACATATCCGCCTGACGGAAAAATTTTCAGCGGTTCTGGTTCATTTTCACGGTACATTCTGTATACTCTCACTATTTCGTCCCATGTCTTACCGTCAACTTCTCCTGTCTCATCAAGTCCGTATCTGCGCTGAAATTCACGGACAGCACTTTCTGTATTATTATCATAAACGCCGTCGGGCACAGTATGCGGTATATCTGCGTCACGTTCCGAAATATAATTCAGATACCGCTGAATTTCTGCGATATGCTGACGTTTCTGTTCATCTGTATACGGCATCGCATCACCCCCTTATCGTATATCCCGGATTCTGGTACGGGCGCTTGTCAAAGCCGTATCGGAGGTCAGAATAAACACCTGCGATTCTGTCCCATGTCACTGCCCCCGTTATCCCCGTGGAATTTATCCCGAACTGCCGCTGAAAAGCCATAACGGACTGTTTTGTAAGCTGACCATAGTAGCCGGTATTATTCACGGCAGGTATATTTTTGTAGGTCTGGTTTATGTATGTCAGGTACTCCTGCAAAATGCGCACATATTCGCCTGATGAGCCTTCCTGAAGTACTTTGTTGGGGTAGAGGGCTACAGGGGTATACTGCGGCTTAACGGTCACTGCAATGCCCTCATATGCCCTGTAAAGGTCATTCCATGTCGCACGGTCAGCAATACCCGTCTGCGGCAGTCCGAATACACGCTGAAAGGATTTCAGAGAACGTTCCGTCTGTTCACCGAAATATCCCGTGACTTCCACAGGCACTACAGCCTCATAATACGCCCCGACAACAGCAAGATAATATTGAAGCACCGCTACTTCATTTCCCTGCATTCCGATACTGAGCTGTTCGGGATATATCGGCGTTATTTCCTCTATGGTAACGCCTTCGGAATCAAGGTCTGCGATGTGTTTCACGCTTGTGTAGATATAGGTTATCCTGTACCATGTTGATGCATCAGCTTCGCCTGTGGGTTCAAGTCCGAAAACCTCTTGAAATTTGCGGACAGCGGCAGTCGTTGAACTTCCGAAATTTCCGTCAGCCTGCGGTATTTTTGGAATTGCAGGATAATTCCCAGAAATCCGGTTGAGATATATCTGCAAAAATCGCACGTCATTCCCTGCCGTACCCTGTCGCAGAACCATATCAGGATATGACTGCATTGTTGTTTTCACAGGCGCATTTTTCACGATATCGATATTGTTTCCATAGTAATACTGCAAAATCTCATAAGGAGTATAGCCCTGATTTGCAAGCGATACCGTTCCCCACTGCGATAGTCCGTCACAGGTAGATGTAGTACCGTTGCAGAATGCTGTAAACAACGGCTCAACAGTTCCCTGACGGCGCACATAATCGTTGAAAAGCTCGTCAACGAGATAACTGATATTCTCGAAATACTCTCTGCCGTTGATGAATTTCTGGTCGTACTGCGTTGTGGATGTGATATCGAAATCATAGCCTCTTGACCTGTACCATTCGGTATAGATACGGTTCAGGGCATAGGTCGTTATAGCATAGATATTGGCTCTGAGCGCATTTTCGGGCCATGTGGGAAAAATCTCGCTTGATGCCACATTTTTTATATACGAAGCAAAATCCACGGTAACATTCGGCGCATTTTCATCAGGATAGCCGAGATGAACTGTAATAGTTTCGGGAATAAACGGCTTACCTGTCAGCATAGCCGCCCTCCCTTCCGCTTTGAAGGTCAGGCTCCTGATTATAATACGTCACAGTTTCCGATGACGGAGAAGCCATAAGCGGCATGGGTATCATATTGAAATTCTGCACCGAAGTCACTCCTGAAAACACAGGTACATCAACACTTTTGGCATTGAAATAGCCCTCAGCCGAAACACTCACATCAAACAAACTGTATGGCTGTATTTCGGATTCAGGATTCTGCGAATGACTGATATCTGGCACAGGCAGGCGGAATCTTGGCGAAGTACCACTACTGTCAGTAAGTCCCGATGCAAGTATCACACGTCTGCCGTCTATTGCGGCAGTTATCGTCACATTTGCCCCGACTACAGGAGATGATTCGTCTCCTGTCCGCACATAGGCTAAAATATATCCGTCATTGATGTAATTCGTGTAGCTTTTTTCCGTATCAACAAATACCTTATCATCAGCCTTTTCTGTTTTTTCATCATTTTCATACAATTCTGAAATATCAGGTTCAGGATATTTTTCCTCGTCATTTTCAGGAACTCTCTGCTCATCATCAGCATTCCTGCGGCTGTACAGCTTCATCATTTCTTCTCTGTAGCGCTCCATCTGGTTTTTATCCATAAAATCACCTCTGACGTATTCTATGCGCTGAGCAGAAATTTTATGACATATGGGCAACTCAGAAAATAGGTATTTCGCCTTTTCTCAGGGTATCGAGCAGTCTGATAAGTTCAGAAGTCTGCGGAATGATTTCTTTTTTGTCAAATTCGGTCATAAGCCTGATACGTGAGACAATTCTTTCCGCCTCGGTAAGTTTCTCATTTCTGAGAAGGACAGATGCAATGTTATTGAAATTGTTCCAGTCATTTTCAAGCATAACGGCCGCATTCTGAGCCGCCGCAGTATCACCGTTCATGCTCTGCTGTGCTATCTGTGACGTTTTGACTATCATCTCATTACAGCATTTGTTCACCCATATTCCCGAAACTATACTGATGATTATGAGAACAAGCAGAATAGCGGCACTTATTTTAACTCTTGTCATTGTTATCCCCCACTTTTCCAACAAACGGCTTACCTCCGTCTGTCCATGCAATATAGCATTTCCCTGCCTGTTCGGCAGTCATGAGCAGTACGTCATCAAGCTTTTTCCCTGCATTTTTAAGCACCTTATCCACAGTATTTTCATCAAATCCAAGCGATTTAAGAGCATTATCCAGAATTTTTCCGTCAGAGACAATGAGCACAGGCGGATCAGTACACATGATATTTTTCATAATGTCACTGCGAGTAGGCATATCCTCTGACTGTTTCTTCATAACGGAAAAACTGCCTGTAGTCTCAACAATGGCATACTGCACTTCATTCAGGTCAAAAATATCACTGCCACGCAGTGCCGTCATAAGGTCATCCACAGACAGACGCAGTTCTTTCAGTGTATTCACATTGATCTCACCGTTTCGTATAATTATCTTCGGACTGCCTGACACCATTTTTCTAAGCTTTGGAAATCTGAGTATCAGCCACGACATGATGATCTCAATGCAAACCAGAGACAAAATAGGCGTAACGCCGACTATCACAGGTATGTTCACATCTTCAAGCGGCAGAGTTGCAATATTCGATACAAGTATGGTTATGACAAGTTCAGACGGCTGTAATTCTCCAAGCTGACGTTTTCCCATAAGTCTGACAGCAAAAATGACAAAAATATATAATAAAAGCGACCTGAAAAGAATTATACTCACAGCAAACACCTCCTGCAAATGTATTATTGACAGAAAAAGTCCGTATATACAAAAAAATCCGCCATGCATAACGACGGTACTCATACAGAAGTTTTACTATTTATCGGGGCAAACCTTTCTGAGGAAAGGTTTCCCTCAATAATAAGTATAAAGTTTCTATATAAATACTGCCGTTACGCACAGCGGAATGATAAGTTGCTTATTTTGCAAACTGCTTGTTATATTCATTGTAAGCCTTGACAATAAGCTCAGCGCACAGATCATCGCCGAGAAGTGCACTGTTAAGGCAGAGCGAATACTGATCCTTATCCTGCCATACACCGCCAGTATTGACGTTATAGAACGTCTCACGGCGTTTGTCAGCCTTCTTCATGATGGATTCAGCTTTGTTTTCAGCGATATGATATTCTTCAACGGCACGTTTTATACGTGATTTGGCATCAGCATAGATAAACACGCTGAAGCAGCCTCTGTCCTCAAGGATATAGTTGCCGCATCTGCCGACGAGCACGAAGCTTTTTTCCTTATCAGCAATTTCACCGATTATCTTGCTTTCCATAAGGAACACCTTATCGGAAAGAGGAAGATTTTCCTCCATAGTCCTTGCCGGATTAGCCGAGAGAAGCAGTGAATACAGAAAACTTGTCGGAACATTTTCCTCTGCTGTTTCAAGGAACTCAGGTGCGATACCGCACTGTTTAGCGGTCATTTCAAGAATCTGCCTGTTATAGCAGTTGATACCGAGCTTTTCAGCTGCAAGTTTTCCGATGTAGCTTCCGCCGCTTCCGTATTGTCGCTCAATTGTAATGATAGTTTTTTTCATCGGAATTTCCCCCCACATTATTTTATTATTGAATATATTCCGTGTATTCAATTATACCACATTATGCACACATTTCAAGAGTATTTTTAACCCAAATTGTAAAATTAATAGATTTTCTATGTTTTTAACAACATTATCTTCTTCCATTTGTGCAACTTTTTATGACAATACTATGCAAAAAAATATGATTTGATTGTGCAGAATTGCCTTATATTTTGAATTACTATTGATTTTCAATATAATATATGTTATAATCTCTGTATAGCTGATTTTTCAGCTGTGTCTTGTATCGGTACAGGAGGATCATTATGAAAACCAACCGATTACTTAGCATATCATCTGCACTTGTCATTGCATTTTCAGCTCTCTCAATGAATAATGCAGTCTTTGCAGAAACTTACAAATGCAGCTATACTTCCGAACAGATAGCCGCATCAGAAATCAAACCGTTCCTGACAGTCAGCAGTATCTCTGTCACTCAGGAGGAAGCCGAAAAATCACCTGTTCAGACTCTCTCTCTGTCAATTTCAGGTGCTGACGGCAAATACTGTTCGTCAGGCTTTCACATCTATTTTGACCAGCGCCTTGAACTTGTACCAAATTCCAAAGGCAAAGCCGCAAGTGCAGAAAAAGCTGTCTCGGAACTGAATTCTTCTTCGATTGCAAAGGATAAGTGCATCTTCCTTGCAACGTCAGGTCTTAAAGATTACGGCACTGACGGAGTTATGTGGACATTCAGCTTCAGACTGCCGTCTGATGCCAAAAGCGGTGACTTCTTCCCTGTTGATGTCGTTTACGAAAGCAAAAAACTCACAGAAGATGTTTTCAATAATGCTGATGACAACGAATGCGGCAGGCTCATGCAGGCATGGCTTTTCACAAATGGCATAAAAAACGGTGGTATCACTGTTTCAGGCGATGAAGCAACTTCTGCCATTTCAGGTGATGCAAACTGCGACGGAACTGTGAACATGGGTGACTGTGTACTTATAATGCAGTCTCTTGTCAACCCTGACAAATATGGCTCTGAAGGTTCTGACACGACGCATATCACCGCTCAGGGCATGACAAACGCTGATGTATACGGAAATGACGGCGTAACAAATCTTGATTCGCTGACAATATGCAAATATCTTCTTGAACTTATCGATACACTTCCTGTAAGATAGAATGACATCACTACTCCTCACAAAACAGAAAGGAAAAACATGGATAACTCACACTTATGGAAAATAGGTCTTGTAATCATCATGATGGTATTTTCCGCACTCTTTTCAGGTACTGAAACCGCCTTTTCAAGCGTCAACAAACTCCGTTTGAAAAACTACGAGGCACAGGGCAACAAGAAAGCATCAAAAGCCCTGAAACTTGCCAACAAATTCGACGAAGTCCTGACTGCCGTTCTGATAGGCAACAACATAGTAAATATCGCAACATCTTCCGTGAGCACCATAATTTTCGTGGATATTTTCGGCTCAAAAGGTGCTGCTGTCTCCACAGTGGTCATCACAGTTCTTGTTCTGATATTCGGTGAAGTTCTGCCGAAATCATACGCCAAGAAAAATGCTGAAAAAATAGCCCTGATGTTTGCTTCACCGCTGTCTGTTCTGGTGGTAATTTTTAAGCCTGCGGTAATTCTTCTCAATAAGCTTTCGTCACTCATATCAAAGGGTGATGATGCTCCAAGTGTTACCGAGGACGAACTAAAATACATGATAGACGAGATCGAAGAACAAGGTGTAATTGAGGAGCAGGAAAGCGAACTTGTCAAAAGCGCACTTGAATTTGATGAGATAACAGTAAGCGAAATACTTATCCCAAGAGTAAAAATAGTTGGTATAGACATTAATACGCCAATAGATGAGATCAAGGATACTTTCAGTTCACAGATGTATTCAAGACTGCCTGTCTATGAAAAGAGTCTTGATGAGATCATCGGCATGATAACAAATAAAGCATTCTATAAAATGCTTGTTGAAGGCAGGAACGACATAAAGAGCATTATACAGGACGTACCGCATATCGCCGATACAAAGCTTATCAGCGAGGTTCTCAGGGATATGCAGCGCTCAAAGGTACATCTTGCAGTAGTTACCGACCAGTACGGCGGCACAAAAGGTATCGTTACACTGGAGGACATAATCGAAGAACTTGTCGGCGAGATATACGACGAGGACGATGAAATCGAAAACCGTATTTTCATGCTTGCACCTGATAAATATGAGGTGGCAGGAGATATGAATATAAGCGATATGCTTGAAATGCTCGATCTTGACGAGGACATGATAACCACGGATTATACGTCAGTAGGCGGCTGGGTAACGGATGTTATGGAACATATCCCCGAAGCGGGCGAAACTGCTGAAACCGGAATTTTCCGCATCACGGCAACAAAGGTCAACGAAAAGAACGTAGAAAAAGTCATTATTGAAGTCCTTCCTGTAAGTGAAAACGAAGAAGATAACGAATAAAAACAGCACCGCACAAAGAGTTTTTTGTGCGGTGTTTTGTGCATATTGAAAAAAGGCTGCGAAAGAAAATTCCGCAGCCTTTTGTTTGCTTGTTCAGGGGGCGCAATCAAAACAGGTCATAGTTACCGAAAACATTTTCATCGATAACATAATAAACCTTGTTGATCTCTGGTCTTACATAAACAACTATGCTCTTTGCAGATTTGATTCCTGCATCAGCCTTTGCCTTTTCAACGAGTTCTGTTCCTGCAACTTCTGCACCGCCGTACTGAATGACAACTTTTCTTTCCTCAGCAGTATCAGCTTTTTCAGCAGCTTTCTTTGCAGAAGCCTTCTTTGCAGCAGGCTTCTTTTCCTCTGTTTTCTTAGGAGCAGCTGTTTTCTTTGCAGCAGGCTTCTTTGCAGGAGCCTTCTTTTCAACAGGAGCTTTCTGCTCAGCAGGTGCTTCCTCAGCGATTGGTGCGGTTACGATTGGTGTTTCTGCTTTTACTTCTGCTGCTTCTGTAGCAGCTTTCTTCGATGTTCTTGCCATGATAGCAACCTCCTTGATAAATTAATTACTTAGTGTTTACTGCGTTTTTGAGTGCCTGACCAGCCTTAAAAGCAGGAGCCTTTGAAGCAGGAGCAGTCATCATCTTCTTTGTCTGTGGGTTAATAACCTGTTTTTCCTTACGGTCACGAACCTCGAAAGTACCGAAGCCAACGATTGAAACCTTGTCTCCGTTAACGAGAGCGTCTGTAATTGCAGAAATCATAGCATTTACAGCAGCCTCTGCGTTCTTCTTGGTGAAGTCTGTTTTATCAGCAACAACGCTGATTAATTCAGTCTTAGTCATTGTGGTATCCTCCATAAATTTGAATTTACAATTGAATTATATACCCTTTGCACCGATTTGTCAAGGAATTAGGGAAAAAATGACAAAACGCCCGATAATGCGCCGTTTATTACCTGTTTTTTATACATTTCACCAATAGAATTTGCCTATTTTTCGTAACCAGTTGTAAAATTATCAGACAAAATGTATTATTTTCACAATCAGCACGACATTTCGTCATCTGAAAAAGAGTATTTCCGGCTTGATTTTTCGTCCCAGTATGTGAGAAAATACTCTAATGTATGCGCTTTTCTCACAAGATTCGGGCTTTCTTTTTTCAGATATTCAAGAACTTCTTCACGGGACTGTGGTACATAGTCTTCCTCATCAGGATCAAGGCAAGCCGACCATCTCCATGCCCCATCTGTTTTAAAGTATTCAACTGCAATTCTGCTGTCCAGTATTTTTTCAAGACACAGCCTGAAATCATCATATTCTTCATAATAGTAATGACTGTGCCAGCCGCCGAAATACAGCGTTATTTCGTCATCAACATCAATGAACATCTCCTCTCCTGCCACGTTGACAAGCTTGATGCTTATTGTATCATCAGACATTCCCTTGAATTCTTCCTCTTTGTTCGTGTGGAGCGAATATTTCTCACTGAGACTGTCAAGCAGTCCGCAGATTTTCTCCGTCATTTTTCTGATTTCTTCCATAGAAATTCTCCTTAAACATTATTGTTACGAAGTAACCTTATAATATACAGGAATTGCATGAAAATGTCAAGCATTTCGCAGAATTTCAGCTATATACACAAAGTGCAGGACACATTTTCTGCGTCCTGCACAAATTAATTATGATGCTGAAAGTTCACCGTTTTCGTCAAGATCAATGTCAATAACATCGCCTGCGGAGAGATTTCCGCTGATTATACACTTAGCCGCAAGAGTCTCGACTTTGCTTTGAATGAATCTTCTGAGAGGTCTTGCGCCGAAATTCGGATCATAGCCGCAGTCAACGATATACTGCTTTGCGGCATCACTGATATTGATGCGGATATGCTTGTCATCAAGCCGCTTCTGCAAATCAGCAAGCATAAGGTCAACAATGCCCATAATTTCAGTCTTTCCGAGCGGCTTATAGAACACAGTCTCGTCAAGACGATTAAGAAATTCAGGTCTGAACTGTGTTTTCAGCAGTCCCTCTACCTTTTCTCTTGCGCTGTCTGTGATATTGCCGTTTTCATCGATACCGTCAAGAATGAACGGTGAACCAAGATTTGATGTGAGTATGATTATCGTATTCTTAAAGTCCACGGTACGTCCCTGTGAATCGGTAATTCTGCCGTCATCAAGCACCTGAAGCAGAATATTGAAAACATCGGGATGAGCCTTTTCAATTTCGTCAAAGAGAACGACTGAATACGGCTTTCTTCGTACAGCCTCGGTAAGCTGACCGCCCTCGTCATAGCCGACGTATCCGGGAGGCGCTCCGATAAGTCTGCTGACGCTGAATTTCTCCATATATTCGCTCATGTCGATACGGATAATATTTCGCTCATCATCAAAAAGAATTTCAGAAAGAGCCTTTGCAAGTTCAGTTTTACCTACACCTGTCGGGCCGAGGAAAAGGAATGAGCCGATAGGTCTGTCAGGTGACTGAATACCTGCACGGGAGCGCAGAATAGCCTCGCTGACCTTTGTAACAGCCTCGTCCTGACCGATAACACGCTTATGAAGAAGTCCCTCCAGACCGAGGATCTTCTCCTTTTCGCCCTCCATAAGTTTTGCAACAGGAATACCAGTCCAGCGGCATACTATCTTAGCGATCTCATCCTCTGTAACCTTGTCACGGAGCAGTTTTTCGCCCTTCTGATCCTGTTCAGCCTGATGTTCAAGTTCATCAAGTTCTTTTTTAAGCTGAGGCAGTCTGCCATATTTCAGTTCAGCCGCCTTATTCAGGTCATATTCACGCTCTGCCTTTTCAATATCGCCGTTAAGTTTTTCAAGTTCCTCACGAAGTTTCTGAACGGCTGAAATGTCATTCTTCTCGTTCTCCCACTTAGTCTTCATGCTGTTGAATTTCTCACGCAGTTCTGCAAGTTCCTTCTGAATCTCGCCGAGGTGCTCCTGAGAGATGTTGTCGCTCTCTTTTTTAAGAGCAGCCTCCTCAATTTCAAGCTGAACTATTTTTCTGGAAATCACATCAAGTTCTGTCGGCATGGAGTCCATTTCTGTGCGTATTGTTGCACACGCCTCGTCAATAAGATCAATAGCCTTGCCAGGGAGAAATCTGTCAGTGATGTATCTGTTAGACAGAACAGCCGCAGAAATAAGCGCATTGTCATGAATTTTTACGCCATGGAAAACTTCATAGCGTTCTTTCAGTCCACGAAGAATCGAAATAGTATCCTCAACGCTCGGTTCGGCTACCATAACAGGCTGAAAACGTCTTTCAAGTGCAGGATCCTTCTCAATATACTGGCGGTACTCGTTAAGCGTTGTAGCGCCGATACAGTGAAGTTCGCCACGAGCAAGCATCGGTTTAAGAAGATTGCCTGCGTCCATAGCGCCGTCGGATTTGCCTGCGCCTACGATAGTATGCAGTTCATCAATGAACAGCAGTATCTGACCGTTGCTGTTCTTTATTTCATTGAGGACAGCTTTCAGACGCTCCTCAAATTCGCCTCTGTACTTCGCACCGGCAACGAGAGCACCCATGTCAAGCGAGAATACTTTGCGGTCTTTCAGGCTGTCAGGAACGTCACCTGCAACAATTCTGAGAGCAAGTCCTTCAGCGATCGCAGTTTTACCTACGCCCGGTTCGCCTATGAGAACAGGGTTATTCTTTGTTTTTCTGGAAAGAATACGGATAACGTTGCGAATCTCGCTGTCACGTCCGATAACGGGATCAAGCTTATTTCTTTTGGCAAGACCGACAAGTTCCTGACCGTATTTTGTGAGGACATCATATGTCTCCTCGGGATTTTCGTTTGTAACACGGGTATTTCCTCTTACCGACATAAGGGCACTGAGAAATCCGTCACGGGTTATATTGAAAGTACTGATAAGCTTTGATATTTCGCTGTTTTTGCTGTCAATGAGCGCAAGCATGAGGTGCTCAACCGAAATAAACTCATCCTTCATATTTGAGGCAATATTTTCGGCATTTGTGATAACACGGTCAGCCTCGGCTGAAAGGCTTATATTGGCACTTCTCCCGCTTCCTGTCACTTTGGGGAGCATACTTATTTTCTTGTCAGTCTCATTCTCGAAAAGGTCAGCATCTATGTTCATTTTCCTGAGGAGCTGAGGGATAAGACCGTTTTCCTGTTTTAACAGACCAGCCATAAGGTGAACAGGCTCAATAATTGAATTTGACTGCATAACGGCAGTATTCTGAGCTTTTCTTACGGCATCAATAGTCTTTTGTGTCATTTTTTCGGCATTCATATTATATCCTCCTTATATCATATACTCATCAAGCAGTTCACCATACTCCGCTTCAAGTTTCGGAGCATAAATGGGGAAATCCTGCGGTGATGAAAAATAAACCTGTATTGACTTGTTAAGATGTTCAAGATAGCGGCTTATAGCCTCGCCTGCACTTGCGCTGTCCCCTGCATTGCCAAGCAGACTGCGGACAAAACATCCTGAGATAAGTTCACAGCCATAATCACTGCGTCCACGCTGTGCAGACATAACGGCTTCAAGTTTTCCACGATAGGCAAAGAAGCTGTTGAAAAGTTCTGTCAGAGCGCTGTTCTGAGTGCGTATCTGTACCCTTAGTGTACCCAGTCTGCTGTCGGGAATACGCTTGAGTTCGACCTTATAGCTGATTGTCGGACGGTATTTATAGTCAAGTGCGGTCTTTATCGTCATGAGCGATGCAGAACGCTGCTGCTGAACCTGAAAATTGCCGCTTACCAGTTCTTCAAGCGAACTGAATATTTCACGCATACGCATTTCAGGCGTAACACATGACAGGTGTTCGGCTAAAATCTGGTTTATGAGATTAGAACGGCTCGTTCCAAGGCGATAAGCCTCATTATCGACTGCTTTTACAACATCATCCATAAGAACAAGGCTGTAAACGCTTTTCTTCATATTGCATCCTCCTTTGCTCATTTTCTATATTATAGCACTGATTATATAACTCGTCAAGCGTTTTATATAATCTTTCACGCAAGTTTCACATTATAAAAAAAATCCATCCTGCGGATGGAAGGCGTTCAATCCAAACGGTATAACCGCTTAGCACTGTAGATCGAACAAGCAATAAGTTAAATAAAATTATTGAGAATAGAAAACATGAAAAAATTACAAATGAAAGGGGGTTGGTTTTATTAAATAACAAAACTATCTCTATGGCGAGCAAGTGAATTCAATTCATGTATTAAGCACATGAGAGGGGAGGGTACTTAATACCTTTTGCCAATATTCTTCATTTGCTGACTATATTATAATGCAAAATTGAAATTTTGGCAATATACAATTGTAGCCTAAACTTAACTTTTGTATACTTTTATCTATGTTTTTTTATTTTTTCTTGTTAACTTTTAATTAATAAGTATTTATTTATTACCAGTTTACATTTTGGTGATTTTAGCAATGTGTACAACGCATCCATATAAATAACCTGCCGTATAGTATAAAAAGTTATATACGATATGAATAAAAAAGTGTTCCATTCAAGGAACACTTTTGACGTTATTACTTAAAGCCTACTATATTCTGACCATCAGAAAGTTTAATTGATTTACTCTCCTGACCGTTGATAATTGTAGAGTATTCACTGTCCACGCCAATTTCAGGCGCAAGCATCATCAGACAGCGGAAATTGTTGTGCGGCTCGAAAGATATCATCTGTGTGGCATCAAGAATCATCTCCACAGCCGAACCTGCATCAAACGAATCGCCGAGGTCAACGATTACAAACGGATTTGCGGAAGTAGTCGGTGCAGATACCTGATTGCCTGCCGCAAATACATATCCTCCCGTATAATTGAACGGACCGCCTGAATATATTGAGCTTTTCTCCTCTTTTGTACCGCCCGAGACAACACATCTGCCGCCGTTGATGTTTATAGTGCCTTTTGACTTCAAACCGTTCGTACCGCCAAGAATCGTGAGGTCACCGTCATTTATGGTAATATCATCATGAGCATAGATACCCGATTTTATAGAGTTTATCTCAAAAGTTCCGCCCTCGATGATAACATCGTCATCGCTTGCAATTCCGTGTGCGTTGTTTGAATAGATGCACAGTTCGCCGCCGCCCTTGATTCGCAGGGTGTCGTTCGAGAAAATAACACCGTCATTTATCTTGTCCTTTGCACCGTCCCTGAGCACCGAAACCGTGCCTTCAAGCAGTTCAACAGTGCATCTCTTAGCCTCATCTATCATAATTGCAGGGCCTGTTGAATTTGCGATTTCCACGCCGTCAAGAATGACCTTGACCTTCTCCTCTGTTGCAGTACTTACGCATACCTGACCGTTGTCGGTACTTCCCTTTACAAGATAGTCTCCGCCTGCGGTAATAATGACATTACTGCCCTCAATAGTAACATTATCTCCTACTGCTTTCGGAGATGCACCCATTGTTATTTCAGCAGTATATTCACTTTCAGACTCGCTTTCTGTTGTTTGTGTACTGCCGCCCGATGCCGCAGTTGTAATACTTCCAAAGTCAATGGAATGCGGACTTGTTTCGAGAGGAGTGGTTGAAGCTGAACCTTTTGATTTAGATGATGTAGTTGTACTTTTGGCTGATTTCTTATCAGCGGCAGTAGTTGTGCTTTCCTTCTTCTTGTCAGCTTTTTCGTTAGTTTGGGAATTGGATTTTTTGTCCGTAGTAGTCTTTTTGTCGGATTTGGAGGTTGTCTCTGTTTCATCTTCCGATGACTTTTCTTTTTCCTTATCGGTTTTTTTGTTAGATTTTTCTGTAGTTTCAGATACTTCGCTCTCAACTGATGTATCAGAACTTTTCTTTGATGTCTCCTTCTTATCGCCGCATGAAAAAGCCGTAAGCATGAGGGAAACGGCTGCAAAAGCGGCTGCAAATCTCTTGTATTCCATATAATTCACTCCTTAAATACAAAATTGCACAAAGCCGATTTTACTCGACTTTGTGCTGATTTTATGATTATTAGTTTTCGTATATCTTGTCGTCGTACTTGAAGAAAACAAGATTTATTGTCATATTGCCGTTGAGGGCACGAAGCTCATCAACAAATTTCTTCTGGTCAATGTTTTCGAGAACGTCAACGCTGTAGATAAGTTCAAACAGAGTACCGAAATTAGTTGTCTTAACTCGTCTGAGCTTGTGGAATGTTGTGTATTTATTGAGAACCGGCTCAAAAACGCCCTGATAATCAAGGTTTTCAGGAATTGCGATTTTAAGAGTCATGTGTCTCTTCTTGCATCCGCCGAAATCAATTTCAGTAAGTACAAAAAGAACAGCGCCAAGAATGATGAAGAAAACGATTGCAAATCCGACATAGCCGATTCCGCAGGCAGTACCTGCTGCCATAGCAAAGAATATGTATGCTATATCTTTCGGATCTCCGGCAACGCTTCGGAAACGTACAAGCGTGAACGCTCCTGCAAGGCTCAATGCGCCTGCTGTCGTATTTATGAGGAGAAGAATAAGTGCAACGATAGTCGGAAGCATTATCATGGTAAATACGTAGCTCTGGGAGTAACCTTCCTTGCGGTGAGTTACGATATATATCATGCTTATGAGGAAGCCCATTACAAGTGCTGCTCCCACGCAGAGGAAAAACTCTCCTGCCTTAATGGATCCGAGTGCATTTGCAGAGTTATTGACTACAGAATCCTCGTAGAATTTTGAAAGTACATTTCCAAAAAAGCCGTGTTCAAACATATGATTTTACGCTCCTGTTCATTATAAAAGTATTATTTGCTATCGGTAAACCCGATACATAGACACGTTTTTCTGTCTGTGCCATCTGTCTTTCAACAACCTGCTCCATAACAAAATTCTGATAGGCTCTGCCGTACTTTGAGAAGCTTGTCTTATATATTTCAAGCTCCGACAGCTTTGTAACGAGCCAGTCTGGTATAGCATTTGATACCTTGACTTCCATGAGTCTCTGGTCAGCACCGATGATATAGTTGCCATAGCTTTCGTGATCAAGACCGAGGTCAAAACGACGCTCAGTGATTTTTCTGTCAAAGGTAAGTCTGAAATCGTGGTCATCTTTACCAAAGAAAGCTTCACGCTGATAGCTTATGTACTGTTTTGGTGCTATCGGGTAACTGTCAAGGAAAACGTCAAGTTCCCTGAAAACCTGCTCTGTGATATATTTCGAGCATTCAGGTTTTGTGCGGTTAGCGAAATAGGCATCAGACTCTGCAAGCGTCATAGATACTCTTCTTTTTGTAACGATGCCGCCTATTTTCTTCTTTATTTCAAGAAAAACACGGTCATCAGGAGAAGCGGGCGAATAATAACTGCGCAGTCTGATTTTTTCTTTGTAGTAAGGCTTTGCGAGTGACTCTCTGATAAGATAGTCATCAGGGGTATCATAATAGATATTATAGATACCGTACTCCTTACCACCCACGCAGTAATCGTCAGCATTCATATACTTTGAAACTACTTCCATGAGTCCTTGATACTGTTCCATATTCAGGAGAAATTTGATTTCTTTACGAGCAAATGTATTAATAGCCATAAGCATCTCCGAGGCGGGACTGCCGTCCGGAGTTCACACTCCTTTCGTATCGTCTGATCATATTTTAGCATTTATTTCTTAAAATAGTCTTAATTGAGATCAAGCATTCCAATTCCCAACAATCTCAGCCCTTTTCTCCAATGCATCGAATATTTCCCAGTATTTCGTCATATTTTGTTGTTTGTGTACTTCTGCTTTCACATTTTTTGATATGTTCGAGCATAAATTAAGCAATAAATGGTCAGCTTAATTATTAAAATTCAGCTAAATAATTCTGTAATTTAACTATCCCTGCTTTCTGTAAGATTTTTTTTGTCATGCAGTTGTGTCAGTCGGCCCACATCCTCAAAAGACCGTCTGTTTATATTGTTATTACTCCCCGAAAACGGCGATAAATCTTCGCTCAACATTCTTCCAGTACTCCCCTGCGTAGTCTATTCCTACTCTGGGAGCAGTTTTTATCTTTGGTCGGCATCCGTCGTCCTCCAGCCATATGCTGTCATTTCCGCATATTTTTCTGCCGTTGAAGCTTCCGTCAATACAAAGATATTTTGTAAGCTTTGCCGGGCCATAATGCTCGGTACCTGCACGTAAAAGGACACCCTGCGGCTCATCCTTTTCACCTGTGACCACGTTCATCATCCAGTGCATTCCATAGCACAGATAAACATAGATCACTCCGCTTTCGCCGTACAGAATTTCAGTGCGCTTAGTCCTTCCCTTTGAAGCATGACAGCCGAGGTCTTCCTCGCCGCCGTAAGCTTCAGTTTCGGCGATACGTTCACGAATTTCTGTACCGTCATCAAGTCTGCGCACAAGTATTTTCCCTGCGAGTTCTCTTGCGACCGTCATAACGTCACGGTGAAAGAACTCCTCATTCAGTTTTTGTGTCATTGCCGTACCCTCAGCTTCTGCTCGATGTCCTTGTCAGGTCTTACAAAAGCAGTCTTATAGTTTGTAAATATCACCTTTCCTGGCTTTGCGCCTGCGGGCTTTTTCACAAATTTAGCAAGACAGTAGTCAACGGGAACGAGTGTGGAATTGCATCCACGGCTGTTTACTGAAGCGATAACAGCGGCTTCCTCGATCGTACTGTCGGGGGGAGTTGAGCCGTCCGTCAGTATCAGGACATGAGATCCTGTAATGCTCTGGGTATGCAGCCATATATCGCTCTTTTCAGCAAACTTCAGGGAAAGCTGGTCGTTCTGATGATTATTTCTTCCAACGAGTATTGTATAGCCATCACTCGACCTGTACTCAACAGGCGGCAAAGCTTTGGGAGGTTTAGCCTTTCCGCCGCTGTACTTTATATAACCTTGCTCACGAAGTTCAAGTCGCAGCTGGATTATATCATTTTCAGAAGCCGCTCTTGTAAGAGAATCGAAAACGCTGTCGAGGTATTGCAGTTCCTCCTCGCCCTTTTCGATCTGAACTGCGAGAATATTCTCGGCAGTTACGGCTTTTTTGTATTCGCTGTAATAATGCTGTGCATTCTGTGAAGGTGTTTTCCTCACATCAAGCTTTACCTCAACTGTCGGACAGTTCTCGTCGTAGAAATTTTCGAGCAGAGCGAAACTGTCGCCTTTTTTGATGCGGTAAATGTTCGCAGAAATGAGGTCCCCGTAAAGCTTATGCTGTTCCTTGTCGGCACAGGCAGAAAGCTCCTCACGCTGAACTGCGATACGTCTTGATGTTCTCTCCGTAAGATTCACAAGAAGCTTGAAAAGGTCATTGGCACGCTGTTTCGTTCGGGCAGAACGGTCACGCTCCGAATAGAAGTGATCGAGCAGTCCGCAAGCCGAACCAATTTCCTTTGTATACATAAGCGTACCGAACTGAGAAAGACGGATGAAAGAGAAATCCTTAAGCTGACCGTCCTTGTCGCTGACAGCCGTAAAGCAGCATTCGCCGCCGATAAGCTGTTCACGGGTACGTTTAATTGCAAAAAGCAGTCTGTCAAGCTGATCGCCGTCTATGGTATCACTTTCAAGATGAGTTCCACGTCCTGCAAAGAAAGTCCATTCCCTTGCAAGAACAGGTGAAATGCCCTCAAATGTATGTATCAGAGCCTTGGAGAGTTCCGACGCATTGACCTCACGCAGCTTTTTAACTATCTCATCAGGTTCAGCAGCAAGGAAATTGAGTCTGTCGTCCTTTGGCGGCATTGTATATTTCATGCCCGGAAGAACCATACGCTCACGGGACATTTCCTCATCAACACGCTTGATGCTGTCGATGACCTTTCCCTCATCGCTGATAATGATTATGTTTGAGCAGCGTCCCATAATTTCGCAGGCGATAGTAACTGTCACCACATCACCCAGTTCATTGACGCACTCAAAATCGAGATAAAGCACTCTTTCAAGACCTATCTGACGGATATCGATAAGTTTTCCGCATCCGAGACGCTTTCTGAGAAGCATACAGAACATAGGCGGAGTCTGCGGATTATCGACATTCAATTCAGTGACATGAACTCTTGCACTTCCCGCATTTGCGGAAATATAGAGCTTTTTGCTGCCCTGACGTGTACGGACGGAGATGATTATCTCCTCACGGGAGGGCTGATGGATCTTTTCAACTCTGCCGCCGATAAGCGGTTGGAGTTCATTTTTTACAGCGTAGAGATATGCACCGTCAAGTGCCATGGAATCAATCCTTTACATTTAATTTTTGGTCAGTACAGTTTTTCAAAAGTTGTGCTGCACCTTACAAAACAAAAGTGTGAAGCAATAAACGAAAAATGACAGTGACAAGCATCTCTCAACATCATTATTATATCACTTCACACAATATATTTCCAGTCATTTCTTGCGATATATCAGCAATTCAAAATCAGCTTTTGTGCAGATTGAGCAAATCTGTTCAAGGCGTTGCTGCTGATCTCTGCCTGTACGATAGTAATAAGGAGTCATAGAAAAGAGCGATTGTACATCCTGTTGTGAAAGCAGTTCCATATTATATGCAATATGCTCATGTCCGATAAAGTCGAAGCCTTCAAGATCAAACGGCTTTACCTCATTCAGATACGGAGTATCATAAATCGCTTTTTTCAGTTCCCAGAGATGTTCCGTTGACGGGACAGCCATAGCCATGATGCCGTCTTTTCGCAGAACACGGACATATTCTTCACCGCAGTACGGAGCGAACATAGTTACAAGCATATCGCACGAACCGCTCAAAACAGGAATATGAAATACGCTTGCCGCCGCAAATGTAATATTCTTCTTTCTTTTAGCAGCAGCCTCGACCGCAATTTTTGATATGTCAATACCGTACATACTGACCGATTTTTGCTGTGAGTTCATCTTATCATAAATTGCGGCGGTATAGTATCCCTCACCGCATCCTGCATCAAGAATGACATTTCCGTCAAGCTTATCGGCGGCAATTTCGCATAACGCATCTTTAAGCGGCGCATAATAGCCTTTTTCGAGGAAATCACGCCTTGCCTGAACCATAAGCTTGTTGTCGCCGTGCATGGTCTTGCCTATATGCTTTGAAAGCAGCAGATTCACATAGCCGCTTTTAGCCTTGTCAAAGCTGTGGCGTTTCGGGCAGACATAGCTATTCCCCGATAAATCGAGCATTTCACCGCATACAGGACATATTAGTATACCCATTTTTCACCTCAGACATACTTGCACGGATCAATTGAACCCGCTGCAACTTCAATATCAAGCTGAGGGAACTTTGCTTCAAGAACACGGCGAAGTTCAAGCAGAACAATATTCTCAGTGTGGAAATGACCGCAGTCAAATATCGTAAAAGCGTTGTTTTCGGCGGAAATCCATACATCATGCTTGACATCGCCTGTAACAAGAGCATCACAATTTTTGCTTATCGCAAGTTTGAGCATCGAGCCGCCCGAACCTGAGCATATCGCAATTCTTGATACGGACATACTTCTTCTGGACATTCTGACGTATTCACAGCCAAAAATATCCTTCATTGATTCACCGAAACCGCCTGCGCTGACACGTTCCTTTAATGTAACAATCCAGCCAAGGAACTGACCGTCTTCATATTCCTCAAACGGTTCAGGATCACAGGCAAGTTCAAATTTTTCAGCAAATTTACGCAGAATTACACCATTCGTACCGCCCTGAGCGATGTCGAGATTGGTATGCATACAAATTGCGGCAATTCCGTTGTCAATAAGCTTGTAAACAGGTGAATATCTGTCAATTTTTTTCAGCGGCTCAAAAATCACGGGATGATGTGAAATAATAAGCTTTGAGCATTTTTCGGCAGCCTCATTTATGACTGTATTCGTGATATCAAGTGTAAGAAGAACACGTCGGCATTCCATGTCGAAATTCTCAACGAGAAGTCCCGAATTATCCCATTTTTCCTGTGTATTGAACGGATAGACCTCATTCAGATAATTATAGATGTCCTGAATTTTCACGATATCAGTACCATAATCCATACGATAACTCATTGACCTGAAATGCTGTGCATCATTATATTTGCCTGCCGCTTCAAGGTTTTCGCTTATCATCTGGAGACGTTCTGCCTCACCATGACGATATTTATCCACAAGAGGATCATCAGGCTCAAAAAAGCCGTAAATCGCCTCTGTTTCGGTAAGCTGCTGCCATTCCGAACTTGGCTTTGCAACCATGACCACATAAAGCTTGTCGCCGTCCTCAGCAAGAACTTCCTTTACTATCTCAAACTGGTATTCATAGAGCTTTTTTCTAAGTACTTCGGGCTTTGTCATAGGCTGGAGAATGAATTTAATATCATACTCGGCATCAATTCCCGACTCACCAATAATATCGGCTATAGTCTCACCGCCCATTCCTGCGATGACAATATCTGATACGCCGTCAAGAGGCACATTTTCAAGTCCGTCTGAGAGAACGAGGTCAACTTTATCTGCAATATTATATTTTTCGACAGTTTTACGTGCGGATTTGAGAGGACCTTCGTTAATATCCGATGCAATTACTTTCTGACATTTCCCCGAGTTGATAAGTTCAGCCGCAAGATACGCATGGTCTGTTCCCACATCACAAACAATACCCTCTCCGCCGACGAGTTCCGCACAGAGCGTTAATCTATTATCAAGCATTTCTGCACCCCTTTACAAAAATAAGGGCATCACTAAAAACCCGTTTTGAAGAGGAAAAAACAGAAAGATGCAGCTGATGCAAGAAAATCACTCATAGTTATGCTGGTGCATGGTAAGAGTGATTGACACATCATATGCTTTGCACAGCTGTTTTTTCTCAGAATGGGTTTTTTAGAGATGTCCACATGACATACTTCTTGGAGTATGCCGTGAAAATGACTTTGCAAGCCGAATTTCGGTACAATAATACTGTTTACTGCTTTGCTGCAAAATGAGCGTTAAGTTTTGCAACAAGCTCATCAGGATTTGTACCATGAACGGCACAAGCCTCCTCGATCGACTCGCCTCTTGATGCCGGACATCCGAGGCAGTGCATACCTATTTCAAGGAAATAATTTGCAACGCCGAAATCTGCGTCAAGGATATCACCAATAATAGTTTCTTTTGTGATCTGCATTTTGACTCTTCCCTTCATTTACACATAATAAAGCTACCGTTCTGTTATTATGCACAGTGGACGGCAGAATATGTTCTAAAATTTTATAATTTGCTGAATTATCAGCAAATAATCATCGTTCATAAAATAAAATCCCAGCACAGCCAAAATAGCTGTGCTGTCGGACTTCATTTTAATTATGCTTCGTTTCTCTTAGCAAAGCACTCGCTGCAATAAACTGATCTGCCTTCCTTTGGCTCGAAAGGAACTTTAGCTTCAGCGCCGCAGGCTGCACAAACAGCAGTATACATAACTCTTTCTGCTCTGCCGGCATTCTTTCTTGCGTCACGACAGCTTTTACATCTCTGTGGCTCGTTTACGAATCCTTTTTCAGCATAGAATTCCTGTTCGCCTGCTGTGAAAGTAAATTCATTTCCACATTCTTTGCAGACTAATTTCTTGTCTTCGAACATTTTACAATACCTCGCTTAAAATAATTAGACCACGGTTGGATTTACACCCACATCTTTGATAAACAACGCTCTTGGATTAAGCTACACGGCCATATTTCAGAACCTTCCGTGCAGTGCAACACGGCAGACGGATAGCCTTAATATCCGTACAGACGGTTCTAATTACCATTGTTATGAAAAGTTTGTGCGAATTTTCTTTCTTGCTCTCTGCATTGCATTATCCACCGCTTTTTCCGTCATGCCGAGTTTTTCGGCAGTTTGTTTATATGAATTTCCCTGAACACAAAGATTAAACACTCTTAATTCAGTAGGAGAAAGCGATGTTTCGATACTGCGGAGCAATTCAGAAAAAAACTCTTTATACAAATAGATGCTCTCCGGAGTTTCCTCATCAGCCAAAAGATCTTCATCTTCTGTTTCATCAATCGGCTGAGATGAGAGCATATCTTTTCCCGATTTTGCGGAAATAGTCCGCATACAATTGACTATACAGACCTCAGCAAAGGTTGAGAACTTAACGCTGCGATCAGGATCGAAAGCGTTTATTGCTTTAAGGAGAGTCATAAGTCCCTCCTGATTAAGGTCCTCACTGTCGGTATCGGAATTTGCATAGATCTTAGATTTAACCCAAACAAGCTTTGAGTAACGTGCAACAAGAGCAGCTGCTGCGGACTTTTCATTTTTAGCGAGTACGACAAGCTCCTCGTCAGTTTTACTGCTGTAAGCATTTAAATTGAAATCGAATTCAAGCAAGACATCCACCAACATTCTGAATTCATCAATGAATCAGTTAAAATAAAGAGTGTATACTGTCTCCTTCCCGAAAAATCAGGAAGGAGACAGACAATATCTGATTAATCCTCTACGCTTTTAGAAGCTTCTTCCTCAACTGCTTTGAGGAGTTCAGCCATGTCATTATTGAAAATGGATGACTTCTTCTGAGGCTGACCGTTGTTCTGCTGTGGCTTATTCTGGTTATTTGCAGGAGCAGATGACGGCTTGTTGATATTATTGTTGTTATTGCTGTTAAAACCATTATTCGGCTTATTTGCGCCGAAAGACTTATCAGCTGAACCAAAAAGTTCCTTGCCTGACTTGTCGTCCTTCTTATCGCCGTTTGCAGCGGCAGCAACTACTTCCTTGACATTGATCTCGGAAGCGGTGATAGCTTCAAACTTAGCAGAAGGTGCTTCGATCTTCTTTATCTTATCGTTGTCCTTGCTGTCGAGAGTTGTACGAGCCTCGCCGATAATAAGCTGAGCTTCGTCCATTCTGTCGATAGCCTGAGTAGAGAGTCTCTTGAGGACAGATGTGATATCATCAAACTTAGTGTTAACGCTTGCGATCTCGTTGAGGATCATCTCACGAACAGTGTCAGTCATCTCATTTACCTTATCGGCATGAGCATTTGCAGTATCAACAGTAGACTTTGCCTTGCTGTTAGCATCTTCGATGAGAGCCTTGGCATCGCTGTTAGCCTTGTCGATAGCCTTCTTGGACTGGTCATTAGCCTCTCTGAGAGCAGTTTCAGCAGCAGTTGTAGCATTAGCAATAGTTCTCTCTGCTTCGATCTTAGCATCAGCAACGATCTTCTCTGCATTCTCGTTAGCTTCCTTGGTAACCTTGTCAGCCTTTTCATTAGCTTCTTTTGTTACTCTGTCAGCGTTCTTCTGAGCCTCGATAGTAACCTTATTTGCAGTTTTCTGAGCTTCAGTAAAGAGAGCACCCATATCGAATGATGCAGGGATCATGCCTGCGCCGTTCTCCTTAAGGTCAGTGATCTCGTCATTGAGCTTCTTGATCTTTTCATCGGCTTCTTCCTTAGCCTTTGTAAGATCCTTGATCTTGTTATCCTTATCAGAAATCTCATGATTCTTGTTATCAATATCCTTTGACTTCATAGCAAGCTCGCTTGTAATTCTTGCGAGTTCCTGTTTAGCCTTGGAAAGTTCTGCATCGCTTGCAGCATTTGCGGCAGGAGCAGCAACAGCCTTCTGTTCAGCAGCTTTAAGCTGTGTACGGAGGGTTTCGATCTCCTTCTTTGCAGCATCGAGAGCAGCATTATTCTGCTGACCGCCTGCGTTCTTGAGCTGAGCCTTGAGGGTATCGATTTCCTTCTTGGCAGCTTCAAGAGCCTGATTAGCGGCTGCATTCTGAGCACCGTTCTGAGCGCCTGCTTTAAGCTGTGCAACAGTTTTCTGGAGATCCTCGTTCTCCTTTTTAGCAGCTCTGAGGGCATTATTGGAGGTATTAAGTTTTTCCTGAAGATTTTCTATCTGTGTCTTATACCTTTGAATTTCCTGCGCATCATTAGCGGGACCGCTCTTGGCAGCCTGTAATTCTTCTTCAAGACCGACGATCTTGGAATTAAGTTCATCGAGGTAAGTCATAACGTCCTCTTTGACAAATCCGCCGCCGATCTTAGTGGTTCTTAATACGGTTGGTTCTTCCATAAATTTGCACTCCAATCACCTCGAAAGCCGAGGGTAATAATTTAAAGGGATCAGAACCTGTCTGCATAGGGGTTTGCGGACAAGCCATAGAACCTGTATTCATAGGTTACACATGACTATGGTACAATTGCCTTAAAAGCAGATGGTTTCTGCATCATAACACATGAATACAGGTTCTGACACAACGCCTTATTAGAATTATATCATATAAGATATTATATTTCAACTATTAATATGTAGAAATTTCAACGTGATTTTAGTTAGTTTACAACAAAAAAGGAGAAATTTCTGCACTTAGTGAACATTTTGTGTGTAAAACTGCAACAAAAAAGGCAGCCTCTTTTATCGAAGCTGCCCCATTATTCTGTTTATTAGTTTCCGAGCATCTTAAAGATGTCATCAAGGTCATAATCCTGTGAGCTTGAAGTCTGTCTTGAAGAAGATGAAGATGATGAACCTCCGAATCCAAGACCGTCAATAAGCGGATTATCGATTGAAATGATCTCTTCTTCCTCATCCTTTGTATCAGCTTCAATAGCTTTGACGCTCTGTAAAGGCTGATCGTCAAGAACAGAGAGAGACTCTGCATCGTCGTCGAAACCTGCGGCGATAACGGTAATTGTCATCTCGTCCTGCATATCTTCCTTGAATGCTGTACCGAAGATGAACTCAACTCCGTCAGCAGCAGTATCTGTGATCATCTTTGTAGCTGCATCAACATCAGCAGAGAGGATATCCTCAGACATAGCAATATTGATAAGGAGACGCTTAGCACCGGAGATGGATGTTTCAAGAAGCGGGCTGGAGATAACAGCAGTAGCAGCATCTCTTGCCTTGTCCTTGCCTGAACCGTGACCGATAGCCATATGAGCGTAGCCTGCACCCTTCATGATAGTTGAAACGTCTGCAAAGTCGAGGTTTATGTAGCCTTCCTCAACGATAAGGTCAGAAATGCTCTTTACACCTGTTTTGAGAACGTCATCTGAAAGTGCGAATGACTGCATCATTGTAAGCGGCTTATCGAGACCTACGAGAAGTCTTTCGTTAGGGATAACGATAAGTGAGTCAACATATTTTTTAAGTTCAGCGATACCTCTTTCAGCCTGAGCCATTTTCTGCTCTCTCTCAAAGAGGAACGGCTTTGTAACAACAGCAACGGTAAGGATATCCATTTCCTTAGCGATCTTTGCAACGACAGGAGCAGCACCTGTACCTGTTCCGCCGCCCATACCGGCAGTAATGAATACCATATCAGCGCCTTTAAGATGAGTTTCGATCTCATCACGGTTTTCCTCAGCACTGCGCTGACCAACCTCAGGCTTATTTCCTGCGCCTCTGCCCTTTGTGAGCTTTGCGCCTATCGGGATCTTAGTAGTAGCCTTTGACTTATTAAGAGCCTTTGCATCTGTATTGATAGCGATATACTCTATATTATTCACACCTGACTCAACCATGCAGTTAACGGCATTTCCGCCGCCGCCGCCGACACCGATGACTTTTATGTTAACATCGGGCTCAATTGCTTCTTCGTAATTAAAATCAGACATTTCTTGATCCTCCTAATATTTTATATGACCGTGAAAAAACGGTCAGAACCTAATTCACGCAATAAATACTTTATATATTCTATCATAGAATTATAATTTTTGCAAGTCTACAAATCAATTCGTATAAATTTCTGCAAATCCTACAATATTGATACAAAAGGGAATAATATTTTGTGCATTTCAGTGCGGATTACCAGCCGTATTCACTGTTATATCCGCTGTCCCATGAGCTTGTTACAGGATTTCCATACTGGTCATAGTAGTTGCCGTATGAGTCATAGTAACCGCCGTACTGGTCATGGTAATTGCCCCACGAATCATAGTAACCGCCGTACTGGTCATGGTATATGCCGTTTTCGTCATAATATCCGCCGTCAGCATCAGTATTTTTTTCCGGCTCGGAAGCAATTTCGCTTTCCCAGTTGAAATATTCACCGTCACTTGTGTCACGGTTGTTATAGTCGCTGAACAGAGCATCCTGTTCAGGATTCTGTTCTCCTGACGGCTCCGGCTCAGTCGGAACAGGATTGCCGTTTGCATCTGTTTTCGGTTTGCTGTTCTTATTGTCTTTTTTTGCTGCTGAAGAATTTTTTGAAGTTCTGAAACTTATCTGATTAGTGCCTATCATTGTAAGGCTGCCTTTTTTTCCTTTTACAGAAGGATTCTCCATAACGGTAGCCGCAAGATTAAGTTTATAGTCAATATCGTTCCAGTTGCCAAGTCTGAACTCCAGTCCGTTTTTATAATTTACGACGATATCATGCTCATCAGCCATGCTTATTGATGAAATATTGAGATCTCCAATTTTTCCAAGCGAATCAATAAGTGAACAGAAAGCATCATTTTTGAACTCATCATCGCTTGATATCTGTTCACCTGCAAGATGACTTAACGGCATATAGCCATAAATCGTGGGAACGCCGTCAGTAATGTAGTTATTTTCAGCGAGAATCTTTCCTTTTTTGCTTATCAGGAGATTTTTTGAGCCGCAGTTCACATTATATGACGGAATACATTTTGTAACGCTTATTTCAAGAGTAAACGGGAAATCTCTCTTAATCTCAACGCTTTCAATGTAAATAAGCTGTTCAAGAATAGCTTTCTCTGCATCATCCGTATTGGTACGCAGTAGGTTATCCCCTTCTTTTATGCCTGATGCTTCGGCTATCTGTTCTGCCGTATACATATCAGACTCACCGGAGACTTTTATCTCGCTTATGTTGAAAAGAAATGTATAGCTTACTGCAAGACCGATCACTGCAACAAGCAAAAGCACGGCGACAATATAAACATTCATGAATCGCCTGCGACGGCGTATTCGTTTTCTGCTGTTGACTCTGTCAACGCTTGTTTTTTCAATGTCCTTCATATTACAGCTCCCAATCAGGCCTTAACGACTCTCTGCATATCACCGCCGAGAAGTCTTACAGCTTCTTCTATTTTCTCATATCCTCTGTCGATATGGCATATTCTTCCGATTTCCGTGATGCCATCTGCAGAAAGTGCCGCCGAGACCATAGCCGCACCGCCACGCAGATCGGTAGCATCAACAGAAGCGCCGTGGAGCGACTTTACACCCTTGACCACGGCAATTTTGCCCATTACCTGAATATCCGCCCCCATTTTAATGAAAGCATCGGTATGACGGTAACGGCAGTCAAATATATTCTCCTCAAAAACGCTTGTGCCGTCAGCACAAAGCAAGGCAGACATAAGCACAGCCTGAGCATCGGTCGGAAATCCGGGATGAGGCATGGTTCTTACCCTGTCACGGACAGCTTTGAGGCGTGAACCGCTTCTGAGATATATCCTGTCTCTGTCTGTTGTATATATACTGCATCCGGTCTGCTCCAGAACCGAAATAAACGGCTCTAAATCAGGGACACAAGCATTTGTAAGTATAATTTCGCCGCCTGCCGCCGCAGTCATCGAAAGATATGTCGCCGCCGCTATCCTGTCAGGCATTATTCGGTATTCACAGCCGTGGAGCATTTCACTGCCGTTAATAGCGATACTGCTCTCACCGTCGCCTGATATGTCAGCGCCGCATTTTCTGAGAAATCCGCACAGATCGCATATTTCAGGTTCTCGTGCGGCATTGTTTATGATAGTTTCGCCGTCAGCGGTAACAGCGCTGAGAATGATATTCTCGGTAGCCCCGACTGACGGAAATGCAAGGGATATCTTAGCACCGTGAAGCCTTTTCCCTGATCGTCTGCAAATAATTTTTCCGCAGTCCTCACGGATATCCGCCCCCATTTTCCTGAGAGCGGAAAGGTGCATATCAATGGGACGAGGGCCGAGTTCACAGCCTCCGGGAACACTTACGGTGCATTCACCGCACCGCCCGAGCATAGCGCCCATGAATATAATTGACGAGCGCATTTCACGCATCAGGTTTTCAGGTATATCAGTCCTTGTGATAGCTTTTGAATCCACAGCCGCAGTATTTTCGGAAAGAGTACATTTGCATCCCGTACAGCCGAGTATTCTCAGGGCGGCAAACACGTCTGTAAGCTTCGGGCAGTTCATGAGAACGCACTCCCCGCCGCACAGCAATGAAGCCGCAAGAATGGGGAGCGAACTGTTTTTACAGCCTTGCAGTTCAAGCTCTCCACGGAGCTTTCTGCCTCCCCTGACGATAAATTTCTGCATAAAACCACCTCACAGCATTTTTGTGTATACTATGCTGAGCGGCGGTGTTATGTTACTTTGATTTTTTCTTTATAAGTTTGTCAATAACTTCAAGGATACGCTCATTTGTATCTGTAAGGAAAAGTTTTGACGCATTTTCTGACATTTTCTCAGCCTTTTCAGGATTCTCGCTGAGTTTAAGCACCTCATCAAGTATTTTCTGACTGGTGACATTTTTCTGTTCAATTACAACAGCCGCACCTGCCTTGCCGAGAACCATGGCATTGTGATACTGATGATTTCCTGCAACGATAGGTGACGGAATGAGGATAGATGCTCTGCCTGCCGCTTCAAGCTCAGCAAGCGTCGAAGCACCGCTTCGGCAGATAACAAGGTCAGCCGCTGCAAGGCAAACGTCCATATCGTTTATATATTCCGTAATTCTCAGGCGCTTGCTTTTCAGCGGAACTTCTGCGCCCTTCATGCTCTGAGGAAAGCTGTCTCTGCCCATGCCGCCGTAACCGTGAATATGGTTTATCTTTCTGTCGTGGAGGAAGTTGTCCTTGATGACATATTCCATGCTTTCGTTGATACAGCCTGCACCGAGACTTCCGCCGAATGACAGAACAGTAAAGCTGTCGTCAAAGCCGAGTTTTTTTCTTGCCTCAGCCTTAGTCATTGTATTGATATTGCTTCTTACAGGGAGACCTGTCACGCTGTACTCAAACTTGCTCTTATCCATATAGTCAAGAGCCTCCTTGACGGTCAGCATTACATAGTCTACCTCTTTTGCAAGAAGTTTATTGGTAACACCCGGGTATGCATTCTGCTCATGAATAGCAGTAGGGATACCCATACGTGCGGCTTTTCTGATAACAGGGCCAGCGGCATAACCGCCCGTGCCGATAGCGATATCAGGCTTGAATTCTGATATTATCTGCTTTGCACGTCTGCCTGAAGTTGCAAGATATGCAGCCGCTTTAATGTTTCTGCCGACATTTTCAAGCGATATCTTACGCTGAAAACCTGCAACCTTGATCGTTTCGAGACGGTATCCTGCGGCAGGCACGAGTTTAGCCTCCATGCCCTTCGGAGTACCGGCAAAGAGAAATTCCGCATCGGGATACTTGTTTTTTATCATATCAGCGATGGCAAGACCGGGGTTTATATGACCTCCCGTACCACCGCAGGCAATCAGAACTTTCATACGACCTGCTCCTTTATTTCATTATCTTTCGCTTCTGTTTCATTTTCGGGAGGATAATATCTCTGCTGTGAGATATTCAGCATTATGCCCATTTCCGCCATCTGCATTATCAGCGCAGTACCGCCGTAGCTGAAAAACGGCAGGCTGATACCTGTATTCGGTATAAGATTGCTTACAACCGCAAGATTGAGAACTGTCTGGATACCTATCTGCGTGGTGATACCGATACCGATAAGCATACCGAAACGGTCTTTGCAGCGTACAGCTATTGAGTAACCCTCTACAATGAGAAGGAAGAAAACTATCATTATCGCAAGAGCACCGACAAATCCAAGTTCCTCACAGACGATCGGAAAAACGAAGTCGTTCTTTGTTTCAGGAAGATAGAGATATTTCTGACGTGAGTTTCCGAGTCCAAGTCCGAAAAGTCCGCCTGAACCGATAGCTATAAGCGAGTTTACAGTCTGCCATGTGTCGTTGAGGACATCTGCAAACGGATCCTGCCATGACTTCAGACGTACAGCAATATAGCTTCCGGGGACATTTGCCTGATAGATGATGACGCTTGCAGCGGCGGCTATTGAAGAAATGCCGAGCAGAAGGAACTGCTTGATATTTGCGCCTCCGCACAGTATCATTGCAACCGAGATACAGCCGACAAGAATAAGACCTGACATATGCGGCTCTTTATACAGCAGAAAAACATAAACTCCCATAAGAACACCATATTTCAGGATACCTGTCTTGAATGTATCCATTTTTTTGCCGTCACGTTCCATGCTGTAGGCGAAGAATACGATAATTGCAAGCTTGGCGACCTCGGAAGGCTGGAAGTCAAGAGGGCCGACTGTAAGCCATCTTTTCGCACCCATAGAACCGCCCTCATCATTACCTATTGCAAGAACGAGAACAAGGAGCACTGCCGCAGCCACATAAAGAACACCTGCGATATTGAACTTTTTCAGAAATGGAAGTTTGAGACTTTTGAAGTTGTGATAGTCCATTTTTGTGAAGAATATCATAGCCGCAAAGCCGATGAGAGCATTTTTGCCCTGACTTTTGGCATAGTACAGACCGTCGCCGCCCATATCCTCATAAGCCCATGCATAGCTTGCGGACGACATCATAACGATGCCGACAACAATAAGTATCATAACATATGCAAAAAACGAAAGACTTATATCTCCGTTTTTACCGTCGCCGACGAAAGCCTTCCATAGCGAAGGCGCTGAACGTTTTTTTCTTTGTTTACGGTCAGACATTGTATCCTCCTTATTTTGTTCATACACATATGGCATTCTTTTATAATATTGTAATTATTCCCAGAACACCGAAAATAATACCTGTAACTGAGAAAGTGATGACTATTTTATATTCGCTGAAACCGCTCATCTCGAAGTGATGGTGAATAGGAGTCATCTTGAAAAGGCGCTTTCCCTCGCCTGTTTTCATTCTTGTATACTTGAAGTAGTAGCGCTGTATAAGCACTGAGAGTGCCTCGATAACATAAACGAGAGCAACGAGGAGCAGAAGGATGTGCCTATGGAGCACAAGACCAACGCCTGTAACTGCCGCACCAAGGAACATCGAGCCTGTATCGCCCATGAAGCACTTGGCAGGGTTGAGATTCCAGAGAAGGAATCCGAGACAGCCGCCTGCGAGTGCCATAGTGAAGCATGACAGCTCATTCTGTTTGAGAATTGAACAGCATACCGTGAAAATCAGCATTGCAACAAAAGTTACAGAGCCGCACAGACCGTCAACGCCGTCTGTAAGATTTACTGCATTGGTGAGATAGATTATTACGGGTACCATTAAGATATAGTAGAATATTCCCAGTGACGGACTTACCCAGAAACCGAGGTCAAGACAGGTTGAACCGTCACCGAATTTATATATGGCAAAAAGAAATCCTACTGAAACTACAAGCTGAAAGGCAATTTTCTGAATTGCGGAAAGTCCGTCATTATGCTTTCTTGCTACCTTGAGATAGTCATCGATAAAGCCGATAAGTCCGAAAAGCGCAGAAAAAACAATAACGCTCAGGAGCTGATAGAACGGCAGAAAACTTGCCTTGTCGGTGGTATCGATACCGATTCTCCAGCGGTATATCCAGTAACCTGCAATAGCTGTAAGTATCGTTGAGATTATGAACATGAATCCGCCCATAGTCGGCGTACCCTGTTTTTTAGCGTGCCACTTAGGGCCGTCCTCGGTCTTTATCGGCTGACCGAATTTTATCTTATGGAGGAAGGGTACAAGAAAAATACCTGAAACTCCTGCGATTACGAATGAAAGAAGTGCTATAAGCAAATTTATTATCCAGAATGACATTTTATTCTTACAACTCCTGTGTATTTTTAATATAGCAATAAAAGCATCGGTCAATCCGAGGTATACAACTGCGGACGGCATTCCTGCCCCCACAATATTATGCGGTGTTGCCTTTATTTTTTAAGAAATATCAAAGCAATTTCAAGCCGTCAGCAACGACCTCACGTTCATCAAAATGAACACGCTGCATACCTGCAAGAACCTGATAATCCTCATGTCCCTTGCCGGCAAGAACTATTATATCACCTTTTTCGGCAATTTTCAAGGCATGATAAATAGCCTCACGCCTGTCCGTTACCACATCATAAGGCACATTGGAATTTTCCAGACCTGTGAGTATCTCGCTGATTATCTGTTCAGGTTCTTCATTTCGTGGATTATCCGAGGTAACTATCAGCTTGTCTGCATATTTTGCCGCAGCCGCAGCCATTTTCGGACGCTTTGCGGCATCACGGTTTCCTCCGCAGCCGAAAAGACATATCAGATGATTTTCCGTATACTCCTTAACGCTTCTGAGGATATTCTCAACGGCATCAGGAGTATGAGCATAGTCGCAGATAACGGTGAAATCACGGTTTGTCGGAATTATCTCACATCTGCCCTTAACGCCATTGTATTCAGCGATAGCAGAAAGTATATTCTCCGCAGTGATTCCGCACCTGAGACATACAGTCACAGCCGCAGTCAGATTCGATACATTGAACATACCGGGAATACGGCTGTTTACCGCATAATTTCCGCTATTGGTACAAAGTGTGAATTTTGAACCGGTTGATTTGATTGAAATATTATCAGCATAAAAATCGGTCTTATCCTTAACACTGAAACCGAGTTTTTGGCATTTTATCTCATTGAAAAGCCGTCTGCCGTAGTCATCATCTTTATTAACTATCGCACAGTCACAGATATCAAACAGCATTTTCTTAGCCTGATAGTATTCCTCCATAGTCTTGTGATAGTCAAGATGATCCTGCGTGAGATTGGTAAATACGGCAGTCTCGAACCATGACGAGCCAATTCTATACTGACACAGACCAAACGAGGAAACCTCCATGACAACGAACTCACAGCCTGCTTTCACCATTCTGTCAAGCAGTCCCACGAACTCAAAAGTCATAGGCGTAGTATTTTCGGTATGGATTATTTCATCGCCTATTTCGTTCTGGATAGTGCCCACAAGACCTGTCTTGTGACCGTTTGCCATGAGGATATGCTTGATAACGCTGGTAATTGTGGTCTTGCCGTTCGTACCAGTAACACCTATCATACGGAGTTTTCTTTCAGGATGACCGAACCATGCCGAACAAAGCTGTCCGTAAAGCTTTCGTGAGTTTGCGGTGATTATCTGTTTATCGCCGAGACCAAGGTCATGCTCAACAACTACGGCAGCCGCACCTTTTTCAAGCATTTCGGCAGCCGCAGAGTGACCGTCAAAGCTGCCGCCCTTTACGCAGACGAACAGACTTCCTTCAGTCACCTTTCGTGTATCATCAGTAATTGCCGATATCTCGATATTTCCGAGACTTGTTTCGGCATTATTTTCAAGAAGCTCATAAAGTTTCATAAACTGCCTCCATAATAAATATCAATCTCCCTCACCTGTATTAGCTGCGATCTCAAGCTCGATAGAAGTACCTTTGAGAACCATTTTTCCGGCTTCTATGCTTTGTTTTGCAACATAGGAATTTTCCTTTTTGATCGATGCGCCGTTTGCCACGTAATTTATACCATAATCAAGGATATTATTTCTTACATATTCGCCGCTGACTCCCTCAAATGCAGGAACTTCGACCATATATGCGGGATCATTCAGATAACTTCTGTCCGTAAAGAGATATACCTTGCCGCCCTTTGCGATAGCCGAACCTGTTGTCGGAGACTGAGCAATGACTTCGATTCCGTTGCCGACTACCTCAACCTCAACGCCGAGTTCTGCAAGAGTAGCCTTTGCATCATCAACAGCGCCTTCAAGAAGCGGGATAATAACGTCAAGCTCTTTAAGTTCCTCATCTGTATACGTCGGGCTGAATCCGAGATAAGGCAGAACATCCGTAAGAATTTTTCTTGCAACAGGTGCAGCAACAGTACCTCCATAATAGGCTTCGTTTGAAGTATCAGGCATATCGGCAAGAACGAGAAGAATGAGTTCAGGATCATCCACAGGTGTAAAGCATACAAATGAAGCACCGTATTCGTCATCATTGTATTCGCCTTTAGTGTCATTCTGTGTAATACCACGGCGCTCGGAAGTACCTGACTTGCCGCCGATAGTATAGCCTTTTATGCTTACATTTCCGCTTCCGTCTGTACCCTTTACAACATTGTAAAGTGCCTCTCTCATTTTGGCTGATGTATCCTCGGAAACGACCTGACGGCGGACAGTTCTTTCGTTTTTGAGTACAACATTGCCGTTCTCGTCAACGACTTTGTCAACAACATAAGGCTGGAGGAGATAACCGCCGTTAATAGCTGCACAATAGGAAGTTATCATTTCCATTGGAGTGACAGTAATACCCTGACCAAAAGCACCAACGGCAAGGTCAACATTGCTCATTTTTTCTTCATTAAATCCTATTCCGGTCAGCTCGGCAGGCAGATCAATACCTGTTGTCTCACTCAGACCGAAAGCATGGTAATAGTACAAAAAGCGTTCAATTCCAAGTTCTTGGCCTATCTCCATAAATGCAGGGTTACAGGAATGAGTAAGTGCCTCCTGATAAGTCTGACTTCCGTGTCCTGTTCTGAGATGACAGTGGATAATATCAACCGGGGAAAGTTCAACAAAACCTACACAATTATAAATGTGATTCGGATCAATAAGTTTTTCCTCAAATGCAGATGCACTTGTTATTACTTTGAAAACCGAACCCGGCTCATAAATTTCAGTGACGCACTTGTTTTTCCTCTGCTTTTCAAGTTCTTCCACTGTCAGCTTGTCAGCGGCATCTCCTTTAAGAGCGGCTATTTTTGCAAGAGCAAGAGGATCAGCTACTTTCTGAGGTTCATTCAGGTCATAGCTCGGATATGTAGCCATTCCGTAGACTGCGCCTGATTTGGCATTCATAAGTATTGCACAGCCACGGTTCTTGACCTGATGCTCCTCGACCATTTCTTTAAGGTATTTTTCAAGATAATGCTGTATCATAGTGTCAATGGTAAGATAAACATCATTGCCATTCTGTGCAGGATAGGTTTTTGCATATTTGTACGGCAGTTCGCTTCCTGACGAGTCCTTAGCGGATATAGTACATCCGTCGATGCCTGCGAGGTAATCGTCATAGTAAGCCTCGATGCCGTAAATGCCGTCACCGTCGCTGTTAGTGAAGCCGATAACCGAGGCTGCAAGCTCATTCTGAGGATAATAACGCTTGGTATCCTCCTCCTGATTTACCGAATTGAAGCCGTATTCATTGAAAAATTCCACAATTTCGTCAGCCACGGTCTTTTCGACCTGATCCTGAAGAACAACATACATTGTGTCCTGATCCATAGCCTTTGTGACCTTTTCAGCCGTAATTCCCAGCTTAGAGGAAAGCATTGAAACGACCTGTTCCCTGAATTTTTCCGTAGATTCAGGCAGAACATTGATCTCATTTCCGTCCTCGTCATATTCAGGAACATACTGTCCGCTTACTTTTTCGGCATTTCTTTTAAGTATCTTTTTGTCAAGAGTTTCCATTTCGTCCTTAAAAAGCTTAGGATCGAGGAAAACTTTATATACAGATGCGCTTCTTGCAAGAGCCGCACCCTTTGCATCATAAATTGAGCCACGATGGGCAGAAATCGTTATTGAGCCGAAATGCTGGTCATTGGCGAGTTCCTGATATTTTGCGTTGTCAATTACCGATATCTTGAAAAAATTGGCAGCAACAATTCCGAATAAAACCAGAAAAACACCAGTCATTACGACTTTTCCCCTGAACTGCATTTTATTTGACGGGTTAGTATTGACCATGATTTTATCTCCTTTATCGTAAAAAGGGCAGAGTTACACCGCCCTGCCCCAAAACATCTGAAAAAATCAAATCTAATGGCAGAACATCTGCCGGCGTTTCAAGCACAAAGGCAGTCCTGTACCGTGTTTCCGGTACACATTGTATTTATATTGGTACTACCCCTTGAAATATTCCACACATTCATCAAAAAATTTCTTTATTCTTGTAAGGAGGCTGTCTTCCTTTTCAGGAATGCTGACAACATCTCCGATACGTGTCTTGACATATTCTATCTGTGACGGATCGATTTTTTTCATTCCGAGCACATTTTCAGCATAATCCTCAACATTTTTCGCTGACATCTGGCTGTCAAGCTCAGTTTGCAGTCGTGCATTTTCAGCCTCAGCAAGCTTTAGTTCATTTTTCAGTTCTGCAACCTGATTATAAACAGTATTCCGCTTATCAAGCGAAAAGATTACTCCGCCAAGCAGAAGAACTGCAAGAATTGAAATAAATATCATCATAAGAACCGAACCAATTCTCGATTCATTTGATTTATTCTTACTGCGTTTCTTTTTCTGCACAGCCGCAGCAGTTTCGGCAGCAAACAGTTCATCTGCCGCATTTTCAGCCGCAGCGCTGAATTTTTCAATGGGATAATACACATACTCTGAATCTTCGTCAGATGATGTATTATTTCCGCTGCCGTAAGTGTAATTATCAAAATTATCAGTCATCGCTTTCGGCACACCTTTCTATTACCCTTAGCTTTGCACTTCTGCTTCTGTTGTTGCTTTCAAGTTCAGCTTCATCAGCTTCAAGCGGTTTGCGGTTCACGAGTTTTCCCTCCGGTTTATGACCGCATACGCACTGCGGAAAATCAGGCGGACAGATACATCCTCTGCACCATGAAGCAAACTTCTGCTTTACAATTCTGTCCTCAAGGGAATGGAATGTGATAACAGCAAGTCTGCCGCCCGGTTTCAGACAGAAAAAAGCGTCCTCAAGACCTTTTGAGAGATGTTCAAATTCGCCGTTCACGGCAATTCTTACAGCCTGAAAGGTTTTCTTGCACGGATTTTTTTCACGCTTTGCCTTCTGTGGATAGCTTTCCCTTACGATATCGGCAAGCTGAGTAGTGGTAGTGATAGGTGCAGTTTCTCTTGCTTTTACAATATTTGAAGCTATTCTGCGTGAAAATTTCTCCTCACCGTATTCAAAGAGTATTCTTGCTATTTCGTTTTCGGAATATGTATTTACAAGGTCAGCGGCACTCATGCCCTCCTTGCTCATTCTCATATCAAGAGGAGCATCGGTATGATAGGAAAATCCACGGCTTCCCTCGTCAAGCTGGAATGATGAAACGCCGAGATCCATAAGTATTCCGTCAACCAGTTCAACGCCCAGTTCATCGAGAACTGCTCTCATTTCGGAATAGTTTCTGTGAATGACCTGAGCATTTTGGAAACGTGAAAGTCTTTCAGAAGCGACAGCTACAGCGTCAGGATCACGGTCAAGAGCTATAAGCCTGCCGTTTTCGTCAAGCCTTGAGGCTATGGCAGAAGAATGACCTGCACCGCCTGCCGTACCGTCAACATATATGCCGTCGGAACGTATATCAAGTCCTTCAAGACACTGATCAAGCAGAACAGGGATATGGTTGAACTCCATAGTTGACACTCCTTACAAAAAGACAATTGGTTTTATTATTTAACCATTAAAAAATACCAAATAACTCAGTATATATTAATTTTAGCAGAATTCCAGTTAATATTCAAGACGGAATATTGCACAAGACTGTTAAACCGCAGAGAAACGATTTATGCAGTTTATAAAAAATATACATTGATATTTGTTCAATATGTATATGTAACATTGAACTTTCCTGATTTAAGGCCGAGAGCAACCGAGAAAGGATAACCCTTTACAGTTTTCTGACCGTCGATATTGACTTCGGCAACATAACCCGTATCCTCGGAATATACAGGCTGTATCCACTTGTCAGGCTCATCCGAAAGTTCAATTTTATATTCTTTCTCGATAGCCTCCCTTACATCCTCCGCATTGAGATAAGTTACCGTGCCCCAGTGCGGATCGTATGCGGCATCATACTCACTCGGAACGCTTCTGAGATACGGATAATCCGCATAGAACACCTCACGGCAGTTAGCTGAACAGCCTCCGCACGAAGCAGAGAACATGGTAAGTGCATAATTGCCGTTATAGAAAAGAGCCTCACCGAGAACGGATGCACAAGCATCAATTACTATCTGAGGCGGATCTTCTTTACCACGGAGATCGTGTGAATCATCACCGTTATATTTTAAATAAGTATAAACGGCAACAGCCTGTGCCTTGATAGCTTCAATATTGAAACTGCCGCCTACTTCATTGAACACGATAGACGAAACTACTTCAAGAGTAGTGCCCGCCGGTTCATGGTCGATAGTCAGTTCTTCCTCGTCTGTCATCTCGGTATTGGCAAGATAGGTATCAGGATAGTAATGAAAAAGGATATCCTGATAAGTCCAGCCTGCGTATGTCGCATAGAAATTAGCACCGTTCTGGCTCATTCCTACGCCGTGTCCCCAGCCGTATGTGACAAAAGCGAACTGTCCGGGCTGAGCATTGACCTCTGCCGTGATCTGCGGTGCAGGGATATCTCCTACATATGCGCCTGATGAAAGCGGCTCAACGGGAACAGGTCCCTGATTCCTGCTTTTGCTTTTTGCGGCATTTCTTGAAAGTGTAGGCGTAATATCACGCAGAGCAGATTTTTTCTGATCTCTTTCTGCTTCAAGAGCAGCTATCTGTTCAGGCGAAAGACCTGCAAGCGGATCATTCGGAGTTTCGCCGTTGACTGCCGCAAGTTCAGGTGTTGACGGTTCATAGCTTGTCAGTGAAAGGCTTTCGCCGTACTGTGAGATATCAGCCTTTTCAAGTTCGGCTGTATCTGATGTTTCCGGCGCAGTTTCTGTTTTTTCAGCGTTTTCGTTCTGATCGGCGGCGATAACGCCTGTAGTTCCCGAACAAACTGCAAACATGAGCAGTCCGGTAACAGCCGCTGCTGATTTTCTGATAAATTTACCCATTTATATTATCAGCTCCCCTGATTTGTGGTTTCTGACGGATTTTCGGTTGATTTCTGTTCCTGCTGGGCTTTGATATAAGCCTCAGTCCTCTGGATCGAATTCAGGTCATTGACAGTTTCGCCGTCTCTTAAACGTCTTGCGACAACAATGAATCGTGAGTTGTCATAATCTGCATAACAAGTTGAAAGAGTAAGTATTTTGTCACCGTACTGAACATCAACGCCGGTATCTATCATCTGTTTTGCACGGCAGTTTTCAACATAATAGTCAAAATCCTCCTTGGTGTCGAGTTCCTCCATGCCCCAGTATATGAAATTCTCCTCGCTGTAGTCTCCGGAAGTAATAAGGAAGGCAAAGATTACATAATCATATTCCTTATAACGTGAACTCATCTGGATAAACGGACACTCATAGAAATAATTTGGATTCTGTCTGTATCTTGCAAGTGTACCGAACATATTTCCGCTTGCCATATTGTGACCGTAGATAACAAGATTTTCCGACTGCATTTCTTCATCGCCCTCAAAAACATCGATCCAGTCCATGTACGGGATACCATCTCTGTACTCGGACTTGTCCCAGTAGTGATTAAGGTAGTAGCTGTTGGTGGAATAGCCTTCGCCGCCGTAATACGGATCATCAGGCTGAATCTCACCCGGATCAAACATTACAGGATAATCGACCATAGTATTGTTTATCTTAACCCAGCCGATATAATCCCTGTTATTTTTCATCCACGCCTCAGCCTTACCGAGATATCCGTTCAGAGACGGAACATAATCGTACATATCCGACCAGTTTTCAGGCAGTTCAGGTTCAGTGACCTCCTCGGTTGCCGCCTCGGTGACAACCGGTTCACTGCTTGGTTCAGCTGAAGGCACTGTGACCTTTTTATCTTCACATCCGACAATTCCCACAACAGCAGCAAGCATAGCCGCTGAAAGGATAGTTTTACTTTTCTTCATTTTTTGCTCCTTTGTTTTCAGGTCCGTATGGTATAAATTCTGCGTTTTCGTCGTATTTAGCGCCTGTTATCTCATTATAAAAAGTCGGCCATTTTACATTCGGGTTTTTCACACTGTTCTGAGTGCCCTCAACCGGATCTTCTCCGTCACGCACAAGTCGAGCCATGACGACAAGTCTGCCTCTGTCGCCCAGTTCCGAGTTGCAGGTTGAAAGTGTGAGCAGAGGGTCACCGTACTTAACATCAACATCGTTAAGGCGGGTATTTCTGCGTTTTGCTTCGTTGACAAACTTATAGAAATCGTATTCGTCATCAAAATCAAGTTTGTTCCAGCAGTCATATTTTGTTTCTGATTTATCATCAGCATCAAGAATGAAAACTGAAAAAATCTTATAGGTATAGCATTCATAGTTTGAGTTGAGATATATCACAGGATGTTTTTCATAGAAACCGTCAACATCCTTATATTCTCTTAGGCAGCCGAACATTTCCCTGTTTCCCATGTTATGACCGTAAATTATAAGATTTTCGGAATTAGGCTCTGCCAGCTTATGGTCAACAACATGGTCAAAAACATTGCGGTAGTCCATATAAATTTCGCCTGCTCTTGAATCATCGCCGTTTATCTTGACATTGAGATACTTAATATTGTCCTTAGTCTTCATGACAGGGTTATTTATCGGAGTATCTGGAATATTGATAACGCCAACGACCTCGGAATTTATTGAGAGAAGCTGTGCAGCACCTTCAAGGAGTTCATAGTATTTCTGCTCAGTCTGCTCAACGGTGTCCTCCTGACGGTTGTCGGGATATTCGCCGTATATCTCCATTATCTCGTCGTTTACGTTCTTGCTGTGCCAAAGATCGGTATAATAGTCTATGATAAGGTATCCGCAGACAACGATAGCAATTATCGATGCAAGGAAAATGATTTTTCTCACACATTCAAACTTACTGTCACCCTTCTGAGGGAAAAGTCCCAGAAAGCGCTCTTTAAGCGGCTTTTTCTGTTTCTTTTTCTTCTTTTTAGAAAAATCATCGATATCCGGTTCATCATAATCGGCATCTTGTTTCTGAACAAGCGGAACACCCCTTGCTTCATGTAGATTTTCCGTTTCTGCCGTTCTGTCAGCCTGAATTATTTCCTGCGCAACCGATTTTTTTTCATAGACATGAGTTTCCTCTGCGGAAAAATCATTTTTCACAGGCTGTGGGAACGCAGGAGCAGATTTCAGATTTTCTGCTTCTGAGCGCTGTCTTCCCTCGTCATTGAGCGGCACTCCGTCAGCATCAAACAGCGGTATATCCGAATCGGGAATTATTTCACGGAAATCCGAAAAGCCAAGTCCCTCATAAATCTCCTCAGACGGAACGCTGTCCTCGGGCATATCATCAAGAACGCCGCTTACAGGCTCATCAGTCGGCTGACGGTTGTCCATAACCTTATGGACTTTATCAGAAAACATGGCAGAACGTTCGCCGTCCCAGTCATTTGAAGAAATTTTCACAGAATACTTGATAGCCTTTATCTTCTGTGTTTTGCTGAGGTTTTTCATTTCCTCATCAGGCATACCGTTTAAATTATCGCTCATCTTTCCGATTCGCCTCCAAAAGTGTATTTTCTATTACTGAAAGCGCATAAGCCGCAGCCGAACGCCTTATACTGCATCGGCTCAGGTCATCAAGCTTCCACAGTTCAGGCAGTCTTACAAACTGCCTTCCGCAGATATCAAAGCCGATAAACACTGTACCAACCGGAGTTTCAGCCGTACCGCCGTTCGGTCCTGCAATACCCGTGACCGAAATGCAGACATCAGCGCCCGAACGCTTTTTAAGTCCCTGAACCATACTAAGTGCGACCTGTTCGCTGACAACGCCGTACTTTGCGATAAGCTCTGACGGTACGCCGAGATATTCTGTTTTTATGCGTTCGGAATAGGTACAGATACCCAGTTCAAATATTTCAGAAGCTCCTGAGACTGAAGTTATCAGTTCGGATATAAGACCTCCCGTACAGCTTTCCGCCGTGGAAACTTTAAAATTCATCGCCCTGAGCAGCGCAACAGCCTTTTCAGCCGCAGTTTCAGGTGAACATTCAGGTAAAATAATGTCTGTCATTTTAATATCTCCTGTTGGCTGAGATCAGCCCTCGTAATTGAATAATTTCATTTCTGTTTCTTCCACAGCCTTCTGAATGAGCGGCTCAAAGTCAAAGCTGTTCTGAGCCTTTTCAACATCGCTGAGTGACGGACGTACCTTCGGGTGACGTGGAGTAAACACGGTACAGCAGTCCTCATAAGGCAGTGTGGATATATCGAAAGTGTCTATTTTGCGTGAGATATCGATTATCTCAGTCTTGTCCATACCAACGCACGGACGGAACACAGGAATACGGCATACCGCATCAGTGCAGGCAATTGCAGCCATAGTCTGACTTGCGACCTGACCTACGCTTTCGCCCGTGATAAGAGCGAGACAGCCTTCCTTTGCGGCAATGCGCTGTGCAATTTCCATCATAAGACGGCGCATGATAATAGTAAAGAATTCTTCAGGGCAGTGGTCTTTGATAGCCTCCTGAAGTTCTGTGAACGGAACGCAGAAAAAAGCAATTCCGCCGCACCAGTCGGTAAGTTTCTGACAAAGCTGTTCAACCTTGAGCTGGGCACGGTCAGAGGTATACGGAGGGCTGACATAGTGGATAGCAGCAATATGAACGCCACGCTTAGCCATCATCCAGCCTGCAACAGGGCTGTCGATACCGCCTGAAAGGAGGAGCATAGCCTTGCCGCTGCTTCCGACAGGGAGACCGCCTGCGCCCTTGATATTTTCGGCATGAACGAATGCATTTTCGTCACGTATCTCAACAGTGACGATAACATCAGGATCTTTCACATCAACGGTGAGATGCGGAAATTTATCAAGAAGCTTTCCTCCGAGTTCAGCGCATATTTCAGGCGATTTCATAGGGAATGCCTTATCTGCACGCTTTGCGTTGACCTTGAATGTCCTTGCACAGTTCAGAACTTCATCAAGATACTCATAGCTCTTATTGCATATGTCATCGAAGTTCTTTTCGCATACACAGGCACGGCAGAGAGCGGCAATACCGAAAATTTTACCAACTCTGTCCACAACTTCGCCTAAATCGATATCATCATCAAGGGGAGTGATGTATGTAGTGGACTGAGCGCTTGTCAGCTTGAAATTGCCGATAGCTTTCAGTCTGCGCTTGATATTTTTTGTGAGCATATCCTCAAATGTCTTTTTGTTTAAACCTTTGAGAGCCATTTCGCCGTATTTGACGAGAACCAGTTCTTTCATAATTATCTCCTATTATAATGTATATTATCCTCTCACCTTTTCGATACCCTCACGGAGAGCATCGGCAAGAGCGTCAATGTCATCTTCTGTTGTTTCAGCGGTCATGCTTATGCGTACAGCGCTGTCAGCACGTTTTCCCGAAATGCCGAACTGACCGAGAACGCCGCTCTGCTGTCCCTTTGAACAGGCAGAACCGCTTGAAACATAAATCTCCTTGCTTTCAAGGAAGTGGAGCATTATCTCCGAGCGTTTTCCGACAACTGAGATATTCACCACATAAGGCGAACCGTCATCGGGAGAATTGACTTCAATACTGTCAATATCCGCAAGTCTGCCGAGAAGATAAGCTTTGAGTTCCGAGACACGCTTGTAGCGTTCATTTATAGTCGGCGCAAGCTTTTTCACAGCCGCACCCATAGCGCAGATAAGCGGAACACTTTCCGTACCTGAGCGGATGCCCTTTTCCTGTTTGCCGCCAGTCACCACGGGAATGACACGAACGCCTTTTTTTATGTAGAGTACGCCTATTCCCTTAATGCCATGTATCTTGTGGCCGCTGAGAGAAATAAGGTCAGCGCCGAGGGAATTTGCCTTGACAGGCACTTTCATGTAAGCCTGAACGCAGTCGCAGTGAGTGATGATATGCGGAAACCTGCGCTTTACGGCGGTGAATACATCCTTTACAGGGAGGATATAGCCTGTTTCATTGTTGACGAGCATCATGCTGATAAGGCAGGTATTTTCGTCACAGGCATTCACAAAGTCAGCCGCATAAAATCTGCCGTCATCACGGGGCGAAACTCTCACGACCTCAAAATCCTTCTTTTCAAGGTCTGATGCAGTTTCATCAATTGAAGCGTGTTCGACCGCAGATATCACTATTTTTCTGCATTTTTTTCCGTAAGCCGCAGATGCACCTCTTAAAGCAAGATTATTGCTTTCGGTAGCACCTGAAGTAAAATATATTGACGAACTGTCCGTACCTATCGAATCAGCGATAAGTTTCCGGGCTTCATCAACGGCAAGCTGTGCATTAAGACCTGCACGGTGGAGTGACGATGGATTGCCGAAATTCACAGTCATTGCCTCAACAGCGGCATTCACAGCATCCGCACATGGTTTAGTCGTAGCAGCATTATCAAGGTAAACCAAATCAATTCATACCTTTCTATTCTCATAATCTTTTTTATTATACCATATCACAATGAAAATTACTACCCTATTTATAAGTTTTCTTCAAATTTTCATAAAAACCCGTTTCATTTGCAAAATTTTGAAAAAAGTACTTTTATTTCAGAAACAAATGTGTTATAATAAATTGTATATTTTCTTAAAGAGGGACTGTCATGTCAGAAAAAAAACGATTACCTTCAATAAAAAGCAGCGAGAAATATAAATCGGCGTTTTTTCTCGGATTTATCTGCATATTTATAACACTTCTGCCGATAGTCATTGCCGAAAAGGGTTATTTCATATACTACGGTGATTTCAACGCCCAGCAGATACCGTTCTATACTCTTGCCAATGATGCGGCAAAGAACGGCGGCTTCGGCTGGAACTGGTTCACCGACCTCGGCTGTGACTTCATGACCTCATACAGCTTTTATCTTTTCGGAAGTCCGTTTTTCAGGCTTTCGTCGCTTCTTCCACGCTCACTTGCCGCCTGTTCACTGCCTGTTCTGCTTGCAGTAAAGCACGGCGTTGCGTCACTTACCGCATATGCTTATATCAGGCGGTTTGTACGCACACCAAATGCGGCACTCATCGGAGGACTGCTGTACTCATATTCGGGATTCCAGCTTTTCAACATATTCTTCAACCACTTCCAGGACGTGACCGCACTTTTTCCGCTTATGCTGATTGCTATGGAAGAATGCATCAACAACCGCAGAAAAGGCTGGTTTGCGCTGTCTGTAGCACTTTTAGCCATTGACAACTACTACTTCTTTGCAGGTCAGGCTGTATTCCTCGTGGCATACTATCTGTTCCGCATGAAATGCCCTGATTTCAGTACATCATGGAAGAAATTCTTCGGACTTGCATTTGAGGCTATTCTTGGAACACTTATCGCCGCATTCGTACTTCTTTCGTCTGCGCTTGCGATAATGGGCAACTACCGTGTAAATCAGCGTCTTTTCGGACTTGATATGGTGATATACAGCGACAAAACACTCATTCCGAGAATTATCCAGACATTTTTCATGCCTGCCGATGCACCTGCAAGACCGAATCTTTTCACATCGGAATATGAAAAATGGGCATCTATCGGCGGATTCCTGCCGCTTTTCTCCATGTCGGGAGTTGCGGCATTCATGAAGTCAAAGCGTAAGCACTGGGCAACACGATTCACAATATTCTGCATAGTATGTGCATTCATTCCGATACTGAACAGCGCATTTCAGGCTATGAACGGCTATTATTACGCAAGATGGTTCTATATGCCGATACTTATCATGTCCATGATGTCTGCACTCGCACTTGATGATGAAAATACCGATATGAAATTCGGCTTGAAGGTCTGCGGAATCGCTCTTGCGGCATTCGGTATCATCGGACTTCTGCCGAAAAAGAACAGCGATGACAAAATCATCCTCTTTGAACTGCCTGAACGTGTCGGATATTTCTGGATACAGTTCGGTGTTGCAGCAGTCTGCCTTGCAGCCGCATATTATATATACAGGCTGAAGAAAAAAGGCAGAAGCTTCCTGAAACTGTCAGTTACACTTACAGCCGCCGCTTCAATTGCCTGTTCATATACCATGATACTTTACGGAGCGTACAATCTTGACTCGGCAAACGACTACATCGACAAGGTGATAAATGGCAGGGACAAGGTATATGAATCCGTAAGCGATGATAATTTCTTCCGTGTGGATATGTCCAAGGACTGCGACAATTACCCTATGGCATGGGGACTTCCGAGCATGAGAGCATTCCAGAGCGTAGTTACGACATCTATCATGGACTTCTATGAATATGTCGGCGTACACCGTGATGTCGCATCAAGAGCTGACAGCTCGCACTATACTCTGCGTGGACTTTTATCCGTCAAATATTTCTATAAGGAGATACTTGACGACTGCACATATGAAAACCTGAAAAGCGGCAAGGTGACAATGCCTGATGACTGTGATAAGGACAGCCGCTATAAATATGAGATAATCCCAGAAAAATTCCCGGGATTTGAATATGTCGGTGAAAACGGCGGCTTCGAGATATACGAAAATACGCTGTATATGCCGATGGGTATTGCCTATGACAGCTATCTGCCCCGTGAAGTTGCCGATGATACGACAGGAAGCATTCGTGAGCGCTCAATGATAAAGGCGCTGATATTCGAGGACAGCGAACGTGAGGCTCTATACTCCGATATTCTCAGCGAATGTACCAGAGAAGAATGCAAAGAACTTTCCATGAAGGATTACGAGAACATATGCCTTGACAAAAAAGACAAATGCTCAGCGTCATTCAGCTATGACGAATACGGATTCAAGTCCGAAATAACGCTGAATAAGCCTTCAATGGTATTTTACAGTGTCCCGTACAGTGAAGGCTGGACTGCCGAAGTAAACGGAAAAACCGTCGTCATTGAAAAGGTTGACGACGGCTTTATGGCTGTAAAAGGTGAAGTTGGAGATAACACAATAATTTTCCGTTACGAGACACCGGGACTGAAAACCGGCATACTGCTTACGATCTCAGGCGCAGTTGTCTTAGCCGCATATGTCCTGATATGCCGCAGAAAAAAGAATGACAGTGATGTGCCGGATCATACGCATTATTACGATTACACATCGGTCACAAAAATAAAAGCATCCGAAAATTACCTGAACAGTTTCGGCAGAAAGTGAGATATCATGCATTTAAAAGAAAAAACGCTTTCAAGCGACGTAGTTTATGAGGGCTGTATCTTCACGATAACCCGTGATACAGCTGAACTCGAAAACGGCACGTCTGCGCAGAGGGATGTACTCCACCACCACGGCGGAGTATGCGTTATCCCGATAAATGACGATAATGAGGTCTATCTTGTACGGCAGTTCCGCTATCCTTTTGGTGAGGTCACTCTCGAAGTTCCCGCAGGCAAGCTTGAAAAAGGCGAAGATCATGCGGAATGCGGCAGACGTGAACTGCTTGAGGAAACGGGACTGACCTGCCGTGAATACACCTATCTTGGCGAGATATATCCCCTTCCTGCATACAGCACGGAGAGGATACACACCTATCTTGCCCGTGGTCTGGAGTTTTCGAAACAGGATCTTGATGATGACGAATTTCTTGACGTGGTGAAGATACCTCTTGACGATGCCGTTGAGATGGTCATGGATGGCAGGATAAAGGACTCAAAGACGCAGATAGTCATTCTGAAAGCGGCGCTCCTCATGAAATGAAAAAGACCTGCCCGAAAAGGACAGGTCAGGTTCAGACCAGACTTATATCTGTTCTTCTGTATTTTCTGCGACAGGAGCATCGGCAGCAGCTGCTTCCTCTGCTTCAAGAATTGCGAGCTGCTTTGCATAAGCTTCGAGAATGTTCTCTTCAAAAAGCTTTCTTGATGCAGCAGCTATCGGATGAACGATATCACGGAAAACACCGTTTTCATCCTTACGGCTTGGCATAGCCACAAACAGTCTTTCGTCTCCTTGTACTACCTTGATGTCATGAACTGCCAGCATATCGTCAATAGTAACTGAAACGACTGCTCTGAGTCTGCCTTCGGACATGATTTTTCTGATTTTTACATCTGTAATTTCCATTGGTTTTTCCTCCTTGGCACCATGTAAAAATTTATGCCCACTTTAAAAGAATAGTGGTTCAGACAGATAAATGAATGATTATATATAAAATTTCCGTAATTTTACAATTTATATTCACCATTTGTCATGCATACCCCTATTATAACTTATGTTTAGTAAAAAATCAAGTGTTTTTTATGATATTTTAGTTTAAAAATTATAATTTTATCTCAATTGACAGGATAATTTCTGCCTAAACCGACTTATAAAGGGAAAAAACGGCGATCCTGTCAGAAAGCGAAAGGTGATCAATTTTGGATATCAATATTTTAAACGGAAAAAAGCACATTCACTTCATCGGCATCGGCGGCTCAGGTATGTACCCCCTTGCGCAGATACTTCACGGTCAGGGGTACTACCTCACAGGTTCGGACAATAACGAGACCGAAACTCTTGATGCCGTGAGAAAAATGGGCATTCCCGTTTATATCGGTCAGAGAGCCGAAAATATCGAAGGCGCAGACCTGATAGTTCACACCGCCGCAATAATGGCTGACAATCCCGAACTTGTAGCTGCAAAGGCAAGCGGAGTACCTGTCCTTGAAAGAGCAGACCTCCTCGGCATAGTCACAAGCTGGTATGAGAATGCAATATGCGTTTCCGGAACTCACGGCAAGACATCCACAACCTCCATGATAACCCAGATACTTTACACCGCAGGCATTGACCTCTCTGCATATATCGGCGGAAAACTTCCATGTATCGGTGGAAGCGGAATCGCAGGCAAAAGCGATATCCTCGTATGTGAATCATGCGAATTTGAAGACCACTTCCTCAAATTCTTCCCTGATATCGCAGTTGTACTGAATGTTGACGCAGACCATCTTGATTATTTCGGCAATCTTGAGAATATCATAAAGTCATTCAGAAAATTCAATGGAAACACAACTAAATGCATCATAATCAACGGCTCTGACGAGAATTCCATGAAGTCACTTGAAGGCGTTGAGGGCAAGGAGATAATCACATTCGGCAAAGACAGTTCATGTGACTACTATCCTGAAAATATCCGTCATGAAAATGACCTTCTCACGACTTATGATGCTATGTATAAAGGCGAAAAGCTGGGTACGATATCTCTTAATGTAGTCGGCGTACACAATGTTCTCAATTCACTTGCCGCAATAGCCGCCGCACGATATGTAGGGGTTGACTTTGAATTCATTCAAAAGGGACTTTCCGACTTCCGTGGCGCAAAGAGACGTTTTGAAAAGCTCGGCTATGAAAAGGGCATAACCGTTGTTGACGACTATGCTCATCACCCGACCGAACTTAAAGCCGTACTCACAGCCGCAATGGACATGAGTTTCAACAAGGTATGGGCAGTTTTCCAGCCGTTCACATTCTCACGTACCAAGCTTCTTCTTGACGATTTCGCAGAAGTGCTTCAAATTCCTGACCATGCCGTGCTGACTGATATAATGGGAAGCCGTGAGAAGAACACATACGGCATTTTCACCCGTCACCTTGCAGAAAAGATACCGGACTGCATATGGTTCCCGCAGGATGAAACTGCTGAATGGACTGACGAGCGCAAATATTTCAATTTTCAGCAAGTCTGCGACTATATCTGCGAAAATGCTCATGAGGGCGATTTAGTTATCACTCTCGGCTGTGGTGATGCATATAAAATTGCAAAAATGGTACTCAATAAGCTTGCGGAGGAATGACAGATGCTGAAAGAAAAGGAAATTGCTGCTTTCAGCTATATCAGGAGCCGTCTGAATGAGGGCATATCTCCGTCGGTCAGGGAGATCATGGATGCTGTCGGCTGTAAATCGACATCAACTGCACAGCGTTATATTGAAACTCTGGTCAGGGAGGGACTGCTTGAAAAACAGGATAGTCTGAAAAGGACTCTGCGTCTGCCGAACTGCGGAACGGTCTCCGTACCGATAATGGGTACTGTTACCGCAGGTCAGCCCGTGACGGCATTTGAGAATATAACGGGATATGTCGGCTTTGAAGCCGCAGAATATGGCAGTGATGACCTTTTTGCCCTGAAAATCAGGGGTGAGAGCATGATAAATGCAGGTATCCTTGACGGCGATGTAGTAATAGTCAAAAAAACACAGTATGCTGAAAACGGTGATATCATAGTAGCATTTATTGACCGTGAGGACGCAACTGTAAAGCGATTTTTCAGGGAAAACGGACATTTTCGTTTACAGCCTGAAAATGACACAATGGAGCCGATAATACTTGATGACGTAGAGATTCTCGGCAAGGTGGTAGGTTTGAAAAGATATTATTGAAAAAATAATCTGTTGGAAATTATGCTGAAAAAAAGCGTATTTCAGCTATTTACAGCACATTTTTGAAAATGCTGTTGCAGCGCTGCGAAATATTATAATATGTTAACTAAAAAAACTACTTCCATTATTGATAAAAATGTAGTATAATGTAGAGTGGTGTTCAATATGCACAGAAAGGACGATAGTAATGCTGAATGAAGTTAAAGTTATAATCTGCGGAAAAGAGTACAAGATAAAGACAAACGAGTCTCCGAACTATGTTTACGCTCTTGCCCGTGCCCTTGAAGCAAGAATAAATGATATTACAAATTCAGGCGGCGGTTTTTCACCATACACAGCATCAATTATGGTTGCACTCAGCCTTCTTGATGACGTAAACCATGCTAACCAGCAGCTTGACAATATCCGCAACCAGTCAAAAGAATACGTTGATGAGGCAGGCAGACTGCGCATAGAGCGTGATGCCGCACAGAAAGAAATTGAAGTGCTGAATTCAAAGATAGTCCAGCTTGAAAATATGGTCAAGCTGAAACAGCTCAAGGACAGCATCTGATGAATTCTCCCGAAATACTTGCCCCTGCAGGCAGTATGGAAACGCTGTGCGCCGCTCTGAGGTCAGGTGCTGACGCTGTATATGTGGGCGGAAAAAATTATTCAGCCCGAAACAGCGCCGCAAATTTTTCAGAGGACGAGCTTGCAGAAGCTGTAAGACTTTGTCATAAATACGGTGCAAAGCTGTATCTTGCCGTAAATACGATAATTTCCGATGATGAAGCAAAGAAGTTCTGCGATTTTATCAGGTTTACCGCCTCGATCGGCACAGATGCCTATATAGTTCAGGACTGGGGCTGTGCAGAGCTGATACGGCGTGTTGTCCCCGATGCGGTTCTTCATGCCTCAACTCAGATGTCAGTACATACCGCAGTCGGTGCAGCTATGCTTTCGGAGCTTGGCTTTGAAAGAGTTGTACCAGCCCGTGAACTCAGCAAAGAAGCTATCCAAAAGATATGCCGTGAAAATATCGAGACTGAAATTTTCGTTCACGGCGCACTTTGTATGTCTGTTTCAGGTCAGTGCTATATGTCTGCCGTTATGGGTTCACGTTCTGCAAACCGTGGCTGCTGCGGACAAGCCTGCCGTCTGCCTTATTCGGCTGTCGGAAATAAAAATAATTCGGCACTTTCGCTGAAAGACCTGTCACTTCTCCCACGTTCCGCTGAACTTTCGGAGATCGGCGTTGATTCACTGAAAATTGAGGGCAGAATGAAGCGTCCCGAATATGTGGCATCTGCGGTACATGAACTTAAAAGTTCACTTGAAGGAAATACTCCCGATATGCATTTCCTGCGCGGGGTATTTTCCAGAAGCGGCTTCACGGACGGCTATTTTACCGAAAAACGTGAGAATATGTTCGGTGTGCGTGAAAAAGAGGATGTCACCGCCGCACAGACTCTCATGCCAAAGATACATGAATTCTACCGCTTTGAGCGGACTGCATACGATATCAGCATCCACGCTGTCATTGCCGAAAATGAAAATGTTGAGATAACAGCAAAATGCGGCAGTACGTATATCACAGTTTACGGCGATATTCCTGATAAAGCACAGAACCGCCCCACAGACATTGCGGCAGTTGAGAAACAGCTTTCAAAGCTTGGCGATACAGTGTTCAGGGCTGAAAGTATTACAGCTGATATAGATGACGGTTTATTTGTGCCCGCAGGCAGACTTAATGAACTGCGGCGTGAACTTGCCGAAAAGCTGACCGAAGAAATAATCGAAAAAAATACACGGAAATGCGATATTACCGAGTATTCTCCGTCTCTGCCGAAATATGCCAAACGTTCATTCGGAGAAAAACTTCCTCTGCGTGTTTACTGCCGTACACCCGAACAGGCTGAGACCGCAGTGAAAAAAGCAGAATATATCATTGCTGACAGCAGACTATGGCTTTGCGGCAATGTACCGCCTTTTTTCAGGAATTACAGCGGCAGGATAATTCTTTCTCCGCCACGTTTTATGTCTTATTCTGAGGATTCTATCATAAAGCGCATTTCGGAAATGAAGGATGAATACGGAATTGACAGGATATTCTGCCATACACCTGATACTATAGCTATGGGAAGAAAGCTTGGCATGAAGATGCACGGCAGTTTTACTCTGAACGTTTTCAACTCATATTCTGCTGAAAAAATGGCAGAACTCGGGCTTGAGGACTGTGTTTTCTCTATGGAGACCACCCTCGGACAGCTTGAAAAAGTCCGCACTGCACTTCCGCTCGGACTTGCAGTATACGGCAATATGCCGCTTATGCTGACTGTAAACTGCCCGATACAAAATGAAGTCGGCTGTCAAAAATGTACTAAAAGTCTCACAGACAGAACAGGCAGAAAACTTCCTGTGATGTGCGGAAGATTCCATAAGGAAATTCTTAATCCTGATGTTCTGTATATGCTTGACAGAACAGACGAACTGAAAAATATCACTTTCGGGCTTGTATTTCTCAATAATGAGGACGCACAGCAGACAGAACGTGCCATTTCAGGCATAAAACCGACGGGAAATATTACCCGTGGACTTTATTACCGAGGTATAATCTAATGAAGCTTACATTCAAAAAACTCAGCGAAAAGGCAATAATCCCCACAAGAGCAACTTCAGGAAGTGCAGGTCTTGACATATGCGCCTGTCTTGATGAACCCGTCACCATTGAACGCGGTGAGATAAAAATGATACCTGTGGGACTTACTGCCGAACCCGACTGCAATGATGTGGCACTTCTCATCTATCCACGTTCAGGACTGTCCACAAAATTCGGCGTATCACTTGCAAACTGCGTCGGAGTTGTTGACAGCGACTACAGGGGCGAATGGTTCATTCCCCTTATAAATCACGGAAAAGCGCCGTTTACCGTGGAGCACGGAATGCGTATCGCACAGCTTGTTCCTACAAAAGTGCTTTTCCCGGACATTGAAATAAGCGACACACTCTCCGATACAGACAGAGGAGAAAACGGCTTCGGTTCAAGCGGAGCATGACAAATATATTATTTCGGCAATAAAATATGGAACGGACTCCCCTACATAACGAATATTTACTATCAATATTTTATTGCCGCATTAACGCAGAACAAATGAAAAGCCGTTGCTTACGGCGGATTGGAGACTTGTATGAAAAAATCATGGTATATGTTGGCACTTATGATATGCGCATTCGTTTTAGGAGATGTACTCTGCAACCACGCCTCCGGCTCACTCAGCTGGCTAAGCTATAAGGCAGGCTTTGAGTTCCAGCCCGGTACGCTTTCGATCACAAATGTATTCTCCATAACCTTCGGTTTCAATTTTTACATAAGCGTTGCTCAGGCATTAATGATCATCGCAGGTTTCTTCCTTTACTATAAAACCGCAGAGAAGATCTGCAAGTAAGTCTATTTTTCAAGGAGCTGAACAATGTTTACCAAAGATATCGGAATCGACCTCGGAACTGCAAATACGCTTGTTTATATGCGTGGAAAGGGCATTATCATAAGAGAGCCTTCCGTTGTTGCAGTCAACACAAGAACAGACAAGTGCCGCTATGTCGGAAAAGAAGCCAAAGACGTTATCGGACGTACTCCGGGTTCAATAGTTGCCGTAAGACCGCTTAAAAACGGTGTTATTGCAGATTTTGACATTGCCACGACCATGCTTCAGGAGTTTATAAGAAAGGCTCTGAGAGGCATACCTCTTACAAAAGCCAACGTTATTATATGCATACCGTCGGGCGTTACAGCCGTTGAAAGACGAGCAGTCCGTGAATCCTGCAAAAAGGCAGGCGCAAACAACGTTCTCATAATCGAAGAACCAATGGCTGCTGCTATCGGCGCAGGTCTGCCCACAAATTCACCTGTAGGAAGCATGATAGTAGATATCGGCGGCGGTACGAGTGAAGTCGCAGTCATCGCACTGGGCGGCATCGTTTCCGCTAAATCGATAAGATGTGCAGGCGATGAATTTGACACATCTATCATCAATTTCATCAAGAAGAAGTACAATCTTCTCATAGGCGAAAGAACTGCCGAGAATATCAAGCTTGAGATCGGCTCTGCTTTTCCGAGCGAAAAGGAAACTACCCTTGAAATAAAAGGCAGAAATCTTCTGAATGGTCTGCCTGAGAATATCGTCGTAAACTCTGCCGAAATACGTGACGCTCTTGTTGAGCCGCTTTCAAGGGTTATCGATGCCATCAAATCCACACTTGAAAATACTCCTCCTGAACTTTCTGCCGACATTATTGACCACGGCATCACGCTTTCAGGCGGCGGCGCACTGCTCAGAGGTCTTGACAAGCTTATAACCCGTGAAACGGGAATGCCTGTCTATATCGCCGAATATCCTCTCGACTGCGTTGCAGAGGGTACAGGCAAGATTCTCGAAAATATCAACGACTATCAGGACGCTCTCACAGATAACGTCAAGTATTATTAAGGAGGGCACTGATGCGTGACTTTCTGAAAAGCACTAAATTCAAGGTTCTCCTGTTTTTCGTGGCATTTCTCATAGGCATCATGGTCTATTCCGTCACCCGCGGAGGCTATTCGCTGAGAGGCGTGTCATTCTTCAATACGCTGACAAAACCTTTTCGTTCCGCTTCAAACGGGATAAGCCGAGGCGTTGAGGATACTCTTGACAAATATACCCATGCATCGGAATACTATGAGGAAAATCAGCGGCTCAAAGAAGAAATAGGCAAACTCAACCGTGAACTTACCGAATACGAGGCGCTCAAAGCCGAGGTTGAGGAACTCAGAGAGTTTGTCAGCATCAAACAGGAGCATGAAGATTACGAGTTTACCGAAGCCTGCGACGTTATCGGATATATCACAAACGATCCGTTCATGTCATTCACTATCGCAAAGGGCAAAGCTGAGGGAATCACCCCGAACTGCCCCGTAGTTACAGCAGAAGGACTTGTAGGTATCACCGTAGATGTTTCGGAGCATACCTCAACTGTCAGGACAATTCTGTCACCTGACCTTTCTGTTGCCGCAGTAAACTCAAAATCGAACAAGGATATGGGTATAATCGAGGGAGATATTCTCTCTGCCGAAAACGGAAATACCCGTCTTATCCATATCAACAAGGACAATAAACTCAAAAAAGGCGACCTTATCATAACATCAGGCACAAGCGGTCTGTTTCCGAAGGACTACTCTATCGGCAAGATACAGAGCATCAGTCCTGACTCAAACGGAATTTCGGACTGCGCAGTAATTGAACCGTGCTGTGATGTAACACGACTTTCGTCAGTCTATGTCATCACCGATTTCACAGGCAAAAGGGAGGATCTGAATGAGAATAAGGACACCCCGTGAACAGCGAATACTCTATTTCAAGACAATTCTGCGCTGGACACTCTATTATCTCGTCATCTTCCTTTGTTTTCTCATCATGACATCGGGAACATGGACTAAGCCCATACTTCTCGTGCCCTGCGCTGTTGCTGTAGCTGTCGGAAACGGTCAGTACAGTTCAGCAGTTACAGGAGCATTCTGCGGCTTTCTTATCGATATCGCCTGCGGCAAGCTTGTGGGCTATAATGCGGCTCTGCTTGCCGTTTTCTGTATCATTATATCGCTTCTCTATGAGTTCTATCTAAGGAACAAATTTGTGAATTACATCGTCATAACCGCAGTTTTAGCCTATATCCAGTGCTGGCTCGACTATAAGTTCTACTATGAGATGTGGGAATATGACAACGTTGAACGAATCTTTTCGCAGATATCAATGAAGGTCTGGGCGCTGACAATTATCTCCGCCTGCCTCATCTATATCATCATCGAATTCATCAACAAAAAGCTCATGCCAAAAAATCACGTCACTATCGAAGAAGCCATAAATACGGCTATCCGTTCAGAAAAATAACCCCTGCCTTACGCTCTTTATGTTATTGGCGGCTTTTATCGGGGCAAACCTTTCTGAGGAAAGGTTCTTCCCCGAACCCCTTTCCAAAGACTTTTAGTATTATGGCGTATCTGATATGGGACATATGTCCCATATCAGATACGCTAAAACACCCAAAAGTTTTAGGAAGGG
>JAZUGG010000046.1:0-9424 GCA_045641105.1 Ruminococcus sp.
TGAGAAAAAGCAGCTATGCACAGCATCTGCTGCGTCAAGCCCTCTCGTAGTGCGAAAGCACGCCTTCGATGGCTTTTCTTGCATCTACTGTACCTATCTGCTTTTTCTTACTCAAAACGGGTTTTTAGAGATGCCCATAAAAAAGGGACACAACTGCTGTCCCTTTCTTCTTTTTCCACATATATATTCTGACGGTTCACAAAAAATTAACATTTAAAATAGTGCAATTTTGCTGAAAATATAGTATAATTAAAGTGTGTAACCATGTGTATTCATGGACATAATGATATGGAGGATTTTACCAATGGAAAAAAAGGAATTACGCCGATACATAACTATCGCCGTGCTCGCAGTTCTCGTCTGCCTCACCGTTCAGTATTTCGGTGTAGTCGCAGGATTTTTCGGCTTTGCGCTCAACGCTGTCAAGCCGATGTTCATAGGTCTGGTCATAGCCTATATCTTCAATATTCTCATGACCACTTTCGAGAAGAAATACTTCCCGAATTCACAGAAAAAATTCATCAAAGCAACACGCCGCCCGTTCTGCCTTGCATTTTCGTTTCTTATCACGCTTGGAGTTCTCGCTCTGATACTGTATATCGTCATTCCTGAACTCGGCAATGCTTTCAGCGTGCTCTATACGGAAATACCGCCGAAGTTCTCACAGCTCCAGAAATACGCCGTGGATACTCTCAATGAGTTCCCTGAAATTCAGGAGAAGATAAAGTCCATAAAATTTGACTGGGGGGCTATCATCTCCAAGGCTTCGGGCTTTCTTACATCAGGCGTGGCAGGCATTCTCAGTTCCGCTTTCGACTTTATCGGCGGAATCACCGTTTCGATAACAAATCTCTGCCTCGGCGTTGTATTTGCTATCTATACCCTTATCCGCAAAGACAAACTGCGTGCCGATGCAAAACGTATTCTTGCAGTATTTTTAAGCAAGGAGAAATACACAAAAACAGCTCATGTTTTCCACACTGCAAACGATACATTCCGCAGTTTTTTTATAGGTCAGTTCGTAGATGCACTTGTTCTCGGTTCTATGTGCTTCATCGGCATGACGCTCCTCAGACTGCCTTATGCCGCAATGTCTGCCGCTCTCGTCGGAGTTACGGCTCTTATCCCGATAGTCGGTGCATTCATCGGTGCAGGCATAAGTGCTTTCATCATTCTCACCGAAAATCCCACTCAGGCTCTCATTTTCATCATCTTTCTGATTTGCATTCAACAGCTTGAAGGCAATTTCGTCTATCCGAAAGTCGTGGGCGAATCAGTTGGTCTGCCGGGAATATGGGTTCTCGCTGCCGTTACCGCAGGCGGTGGTCTTATGGGTATTGTCGGCATGATAGCTTTCGTTCCGATTACTGCCACTGTCTATAAGCTCTGCTTTGAAAAGCTTGAGGAAAAAGAACGCCGTATCGCAGAGCAGTCCGCTCCGCATAAAAATAATAACAATAACAAAAACAGAAACCGCAGACGCAAGCCAAACAGAAAACCACCTCAGAACAGCGGTTCACAGCAGTCTCAGCAAGCACAAAACTAAATTCTCTCTAATGTACAAATTGACTGAACAAGGTTTGACTTTTTTGACAATGCACGGTTTCCAAAATACCGCTATATAACGCTGAACAGGCACTTTCAGGCTGCCGTGCATATTGTCATAAAGCATATTTGTCACAAATTTAAACCTTAAAACGACATTTTGCCGCCAACACACTCACGGGAGTGTTTGACATAGCTTTTACAATGTGATACTATTATATTGCAAAAGAAAAAATAAAGATTTACCCTGCCGTGACAGGGCATCAGGAAAGGAGTTCTGATATATGATCAATGCATGGTCAAATGAATGGGACGGTTTCAAGGAGGGCAGATGGAGTTCAACTTCAATCAATGTCCGTGACTTCATCAAAAAGAACTATACGCTCTATGAGGGCGACGAAAGTTTCCTTGCTCCGCCTACAGATGCAACAAAACAGCTTTGGGAACAGGTTATGGACCTCTCCCGCCAGGAACGTGAGGCAGGCGGTGTCCTCGATATGGACACAAAAATAATCTCCACAATTACCTCACACAATGCAGGCTACCTCAACAAAGACCTTGAACAGATAGTAGGACTCCAGACTGACAAGCCCTTCAAACGTGCTCTCCAGCCTTTTGGCGGCATAAGAATGGCTCAGCAAGCCTGCAAGGAATACGGCTATGAGGTCGATCCCGAAGTAGTCGAGATATTCACTAAATACAGAAAAACTCACAATCAGGGCGTTTTCGATGCTTATACTCCCGAAATGCGCCTTGCACGCCATTCAGCTATCCTCACCGGTCTCCCTGATGCTTATGGCAGAGGCCGTATCATAGGCGATTACAGACGTGTTGCCCTTTACGGAATAGACCGACTTATCGAGGACAAGAAAGACCAGATATCTACTTCACTTGTCCGCATGACTTCAAAGAATATCCGTCTCCGTGAAGAACTTGCAGAACAGGTTCGTGCCCTTCAGGAACTGAAAAAACTCGGCGACATTTACGGTTTCGATATCTCCAAGCCTGCAAAGAATGCTAAAGAGGCTGTTCAATGGCTCTATTTCGGCTATCTCGCCGCTGTCAAGGAACAGAACGGTGCGGCTATGTCTCTCGGACGTACATCAACATTCCTCGATATCTATATTCAGCGTGATCTTGAAAGAGGCATACTCACTGAATCTCAGGCTCAGGAACTTATCGACCACTTCATCATGAAGCTCCGTATCGTTAAATTCGCAAGAACTCCTGAATATAATTCGCTTTTCTCAGGCGATCCGACATGGATAACGGAATCTATCGGCGGTGTTGACGTTGACGGTCATCCGCTCGTTACAAAGAACAGCTTCCGCTATCTGCATACTCTCGAAAACCTCGGAACTGCTCCCGAACCGAATATGACAATTCTCTGGTCACAGAAACTCCCACGCAAATTCAAGGAGTACTGCGCTAAGATATCCATCAAGACCTCGTCTATCCAGTATGAGAACGACGATATGATGCGTGTTATCCACGGTGATGACTACGCTGTGGCTTGCTGTGTATCCTCTATGAGAGTAGGCAGGGAAATGCAGTTCTTCGGCGCAAGAGCTAACCTTGCAAAATGTCTCCTCTATTCAATAAACGGCGGTGTTGACGAAAGACTCGGAATTCAGGTAGGCCCTAAGTTCAGACCTGTTGACACTGAATACCTTGATTTTGACGATGTATGGGCTAAGTACCTCGACATGATGGAATGGCTCGCAGGTCTTTATGTAAATACACTTAACGTTATCCACTATATGCACGACAAGTACAGCTATGAGCGCCTCCAGATGGCTCTCCATGACAGAGACGTTAAGCGCTATTTCGCTACGGGTATCGCAGGTCTTTCAGTTGTTGCAGACTCACTCTCAGCTATCAAGTACGCTAAGGTCAAGCCTATCCGCAGGGATATCGAAATAAAGGACAAGAACGGCAATGTTACTGACGTTGCAAAGAATATTGTTGTTGACTATGAAATAGAGGGTGATTTCCCGAAATACGGCAACAATGACGACCGTGTTGACTCTATCGCTGTAATGGTAGTCCGCACTTTCATGGATATGATAAGAAAGCACCACACCTATCGTGACGGCGTTCCTACAATGTCAATCCTCACTATCACTTCAAACGTTGTCTACGGCAAAAAGACAGGCAATACTCCTGACGGCAGAAAACAGGGCGTTCCGCTTGCTCCGGGAGCAAATCCTATGCACGGCAGAGATACCCACGGTGCTGTTGCTTCGCTTTCGTCTGTTGCTAAACTGCCTTTCAGACACGCTCAGGACGGTATCTCCAATACATTCTCGGTAATTCCTGATGCTCTTGGCAAGGATATGGAAGTATTCGTAGGTGATATCGACCTCGACAAACTCAGAGGTGAACAGGAATGACAGCTCCTGATAAACTTTCCACGGAAAATCCTGATGAACTTGCTGACCTCATAGACAGTCTCATGGCTCAGGGAAACGGTCATGTCAATATCACGGCTGATGAAAATAACGAAGGTCTTATGGTATGCACTGTGAAAAGTACAGACTGTACAGGCAAAAAAGGCGCTTGCTGTCAGCCGAATGAAGCTGATGACGATGACGACGAATTCTGATTTAGGAGGATAATTATGGACAACCAGAAACAAATAGATAACCTTATCGACCTCATTGACGGCTATACCGAAAAGGGAGGTCATCACCTCAATATAAACGTGTTTTCAAGAGAAACTCTCCTCGATGCTCAGGCTCACCCTGAAAAATATCCGCAGCTTACCGTAAGAGTTTCAGGCTATGCTGTAAACTTCGTAAAGCTGACCAAGGAGCAACAGGACGACGTTATCTCACGTACCTTCCACGCTTCTTTATAAAAAACAACGATGCACCATTACGCTGGTGCTTATATAGAATCTTTATGCTTTTTATTGAGGGAAACCCTTTTGAAAAAGGGTTCTCCCTCAAACTCCCTTCCTAAAACTTTCAGTATTAGTGTATCTGGAATAGGACACTTGTCCTATTCCAGATACACCATTATATTAAAAGTCTTTGGAAAGGGGTTCGGGGAAGAACCTTTCCTCAGAAAGGTTTGCCCCGATAAATAGTAAAAACTTCTGTATAAGCACCAGTGTTATGGTGCATTTTTTTATGATAATTTGCTTAATTCGCTTGTAAACTCACGGTACATATAGAGTGAACCAAGCGCAATGAGCGGAATGTTTTTGTTTTTTGCATAGTTGTATGCGGTACGGACTCCGTCAGGGAGATTTGCAAATCCCTGTGAACGAATTCCCTTTTTTGTGAAAGTATCTGCAAGAATATCCGCACCAAGCGCTCTCGGATTATCAGGCTTCACGGCAAAAACACAGTCGATATACTGACCGAGCATATCTGCATAGAGTCCGTACTCCTTGTCTGCCATAACGCCGATGAGCAGTGCAATTTTGTTTATTCCGAAATACCGACCGATACTGTCTGCGGCACAGTTTATGCCGTCAGGATTATGAGAACCGTCAAAAATTATAAGCGGTTCACGGCTGAGTATCTCAAATCTGCCATGCCATTTTGTTTCGGCAAGTCCTATTTTTATGGCTAAATCATTGATGCCAAGACCGATATTCCGTATTATCTCAACACAATTCAGCACGTTTACCACGTTGTTGAGCTGATATGTTCCAAGCAGCGGCACACTCAGCTTCTGACCATACCAATTGAATTCCAGACCTGACAATGAAAATCGCACCGAAGAAAAGCCCGATATATCATGAACATAGAGCTTGGACTCCATTTTTTCAGCCTGTCTGCGTATAATCTCAAGGGCTTCTGCACTGTCACCGCCGAAATATACGGGGCGGTGCTTTTTTATTATGCCTGATTTATGCGATGCTATCTCGGATATCGTATTGCCAAGAAATGCACAATGATCTGACTGAACGTTGGTAATGACCGAAAGCATTGGACTTGCCACAACATTTGTTGAGTCAAGATCGCCGCCCATGCCGCATTCAACTACCGCCACATCACAATGTCTGCGGACAAAAAGTTCATATGCCGCCGCTGTCAGTATCTCAAATTCAGTAGGCTGATCGTTCATTTTTTTGCATATTTCTGCAATATAGCCAATAAGCGATGCAAATTCGTCATGTGATATCTCAATGCCGTTTATACGAAAACTGTCCGTTACCTCCGTTATCGCAGGAGATGAGAAACTTCCCGTAACATAGCCTGTTGCACGGAGTATAGATGTCAGCATTGCCCCGAATGAACCTTTTCCGTTTGTGCCTGATACATGAATTATATTGACCTTATCCTGCGGATCACCCATAAGCCTGAGCAGTTCCGTAATGCGTTCAAGCCCGAGAACACTGCCTTTTGCTGAGGCTTTTTTCATATAGCCGAGGGCTTCTTCATACGTCATTTTCTGCATATTTTTTCAAGTTCAGCCGAGAAAGACTTATTATTAAGAAGAAGATATATAAGATATGATTCAACGAGAGCAGTGCCGATATAAAGCGGAACACGGAGTATAAGCACCTCAAACGGTGTCGAGTATACTCTGTAAAGAGCAATTGACTTGATTATCATAGAACCAATGATATGAGCGGAAAATACGGAGAAGAAAACCTTCGGGACAAGCTTTTCTCTGAAAACCAGATGACTGAGCAGACCTGAGATAAGACCTATGCTTGCCGCACCGACAGTAATCAGCGGAATAATTGAGTAGCCATAAAGAAAACAGCCGATAATATCTGCACAAGCACCGACTGCCGCTCCGATAACAGGGCCGAAGAAAATACCTGCCATGAGTATAGGCGTATTTTCAAAGCTGATTCGTAAGCTGTCGCCAATAGGAATTTTGAGAAATTTTCCAAAGATGATGCTGAGTGCAATAAGCAGAGCCGATACGACCATAACCTTTGTACTGCCGAAAAGCTGTAAATTCGGCTTGACGACTGCGTTTTTGTTTGAATCCATAAAAAACCTCCTTTTCCCTCGTTCATACGACAGAAAAGAAGGTGATTCTTTTGTAAGTCCTATGAAGCGGGATGCAAAATGTGAACCGTAAACCTGAAATTCAGGCTTTTCGTTTGACTGACAACTCCCCGTTCAGTCAACACTTCAATACTTGAGTATAACGAACACATTTTTACTCTTCAGATATGATGCAGTTTTTCACTGCAAAATCATTATACACTGCCCGAACCGCTTTGTCAATAGATTCAGGCACACTTTAGCACTTTGCATTATTTATGCGCAAAACTTTGCATCTTACTGGTCATGATTTTGCTTCAGACCATGAATTTCCCGTGTGAACATCAACAGACAGCGGCACACGCATCTCATAAACGTTCTGCATTTCCTCACCGAGAATCTCAGCGGCACGCTTTGCATCTGCCTGTGATGCTTCAAGGATAAGTTCATCGTGAACCTGTAAGATAAGCTCTGCATCAAGCTTTTCGGCTTTCAGACGCTTGTACACGTTTATCATTGCGATTTTTATAAGGTCTGCGGCTGTACCCTGAACAGGTGTATTCATTGCGATACGTCTGCCTGCCGCCTGAACTACCTTGTTTGACGAGAGCAGTTCGGGGATACGGCGCTTTCTGCCGAACATAGTTGAAACTATGCCGTTTTTCATTGCATCATTGACTGTCTTTTCCATAAACTCGTTAACCTTCGGGTATTTTGCAAGGTAGTCATTGATGTATTTTTTTGCTTTGGCATTTGATACACCGATATCCTTTGCAAGAGAAAATGCGCCTATGCCGTAGATAATTCCGAAATTAACGGCTTTTGCGGCACTTCTCATTTCAGGCGTTACCATAATTGCCGGCATATCAAATACCTGTGCAGCAGTTGATGTGTGGATATCCTCACCGTTGGTGAAGGCGGATATCATGTTGCTGTCGCCGCAGAGATGCGCCATGACACGCAGTTCTATCTGGCTGTAATCGGCATCTATAAGTACTCTGCCCTCCGGCGCAATGAAGAATTTGCGCATCTTCGAGCCAAGTTCGGTACGGACAGGAATATTCTGTAAATTAGGCTCTGTCGATGAAATACGTCCCGTTCGTGTTTCAGTCTGCTTGAACCATGTGTGGATTCGTCCGTCATCGGCAATTTTTCCAAGCAGTCCAACTACATATGTTGAATTGAGTTTTGTATACTGGCGGTATTTCAGGATATTATCCACAATGGATGAATAACTCCGCAGTTCTTCAAGCACCTCGGCATTTGTGGAATAGCCTCCGCTTTTCGTCTTTTTCGGCGCTGGCAGTCCCATTTCATCAAAAAGCACCGTGCCAAGCTGTTTCGGTGAGGCAATGTTGAATTCATGACCTGCATCGTCATATATCATCTGCTGTGTCTCCTCGGTCATTTCCGTGAGATATACGCCAAAATCCTCAACGCCGTTTTTGTCGATAAGGATTCCGATATCCTCCATTGATGCAAGCACCTCTGTCAGCGGCAGTTCAATATTTGTGAGAAGTTCGGACATACCCTCGGCATCAACTGTTTTCAGCAGTTTTTCGGATAACAGACGAAGTGACAGCAAATCGGCATATTCACCGTGTTCGGAATAATAACGCACACCGTATTCGGCACACAGCTTTTCCACGGCATAGTCTGCGGCGGAAGAATTGAGCAGATAGCCGCATATCGATATGTCATTCTTTATGTTATGCAGTTCAGCCTTGTGCGCCATTGCAAACCTGTAGTGCGGCTTTGCATCATCAGTTGATTTTGCGCAGTCTGACGAGAAAAATTCCAGAATAAGCTTTTCGTCATCTGTAAAATATACGCTGTTTCCGCTGCATACCGTAAGCATACCGTCACGGTAAAGATATTCACATTCAGTCAGTGAACCTATAGCATCGGAAGTGAGAGAAGATGCCGAAAACTCAATATCGGGAGCACTTTCTTCAATGACATCAGCAGATGCACCGTCAGCAATCGTCACGCCGAGTTTGTCTATAAGCTTGAACATTTCAAGTTCGGTCAGCAGACGGCTTATTCCTGAATTATCGGCAGAAGTCGGGACATATCCCGAAATATCGGTATCAACAGGAGCATCACGCACAATAGTGGCAAGCCATTTGCTCTGCTTTGCATCCTCTGCACCATTGGCAAGCTTGGTTTTCACGCCCTTTGTCAAACCTGAATTTTCATAGTTTTCATAGAGGTTTTCAATCGTGCCGTACTCTTTGATGAGCGATGAAGCAGTCTTTTCACCTATGCCTGCAACGCCCGAAATATTGTCTGAACTGTCACCCATAAGCGCTTTCAGGTCAATAAGCTTTATCGGCTCAAAACCGTAATCTTCGGTAAAACGCTGCGGAGTGTAGTGGATATATTCTTTGTTTGTAGCGAGAATTACTGTCACTTTGTCATCAATAAGCTGCAAGCTGTCACGGTCTCCTGTCAGGACATAACATTCGTTTCCGCTGTCAGAACAAGCTTTAGAGAGCGTTCCAAGTATATCATCAGCCTCAAAGCCTTCACATTCCACTACCTTAACGCCCATAAGTCCGAGCAGTTCCTTGACAATAGGAAGCTGCTGCGCAAGTTCGGGCGGCATCCCCTTTCGGTTAGCCTTATATGTTTCAACAGCCTTGTGGCGGAATGTCGGCGTGCGCAGGTCAAATGCCACAGCAACCGCATCAGGCTGTACATCAGCAATATTTTTGAGATAGATATTCATAAAGCCAAAAACGGCATTGGTAAAAACACCGTTTTTGTTGGAAAGCATTTTTATACCGTAAAATGCACGGTTGATGATGCTGTTTCCGTCTATAGCAAGAAGTTTCATGGCGGTTCTCCTTTTTGATGTGATAAATGTATTATATCACAAAAGCGTGCATTTGTCTACTATTCATTGAAGGGCACCCATG
>JAZUGG010000047.1:0-14560 GCA_045641105.1 Ruminococcus sp.
GCCCACTCCCTGTGACGAAGCTCGGTTTTTACTTCTCTGATTGTTGGCATATTCTCAGCTCCTTTCGGGGTAAATCCCTTTGGAACTATTTTATCGCATTTTTAGTGCCGAATCAACGTTAGGGTGTGGTTGGCGGTTACGATGTTGTTAAGGCAACACCGCATAAAGATTGTGTGGTGCTGCCTTAAAAATGGGATAAACAATAATAATCGGGATTCAGCAAATAGCGGCTGAATCCCGATTTTAATATTATTTACTTGAAGGAATACATAATTAAGAGAATTCTTTAATAAGTCCTAATAAAAATTTCTGAATTTCCAGAGCATCAAGATTAGTAACTCCGTCATTTCCGGTCACATCAGAATTATCAATTCCGTTTTCTGTGATATGAGACGGATCTGTGCCTGAAAGTCCGTATTTTGACGGATTTACCATATACTGCATGATCAATACTGTATCAGCCATGTTTACTAAGGTATCACAGTTTGCATCGCCTTTAATATCACTACTTTTTCTCTTAATGCGAATTTCTACATCCTTATGTTCTCCATAGCTATCAAATTTAATTTTACTTACTGAAGGTGTTTCGTACAAATCACCTTTAGGAATCACGCTTACAGAATACGCTTCGTGACTTACAAGCTTATCAAAATTCATAACAGAATAGTCAGATGTATTCCATACAATAACAGGTTTATGAATTGATGGTGTATCAAAATACAGATCTATGCCCTCTAAAGGCTTTCCTGTATTATCATCAACTACAGATACAGATAATGTATTTGAATTTTCTTTTGTAGGAACAGTTTCACAGTAAAAATTGGTCTGACAATCAACAGTGCCGTTTTTAACAGTGAATTTTAAGCTGTTTGAGCCGTTTAAATAGTTGTTTTTAAGATATTCCTGTGTAAAACCATATTTTTCTGAAATATATCCGCCGGTTTCAGAATAGGAATCAATAAATCTCATATTACTTGGAATAATAATTTCGGCTGTATATTCTCCGTCAGGCAGAATGCCTCCGCATTTAGTGGAAAATTTAGAGCTGTATTTGAGTCCGTCAGGATTGTATTTATACCCTTTTTCATCATAAATGTTTATAACAGCATTTTCACTTGATAAACTGCTCACAGAATCATTTATATCCACTTTTATTACAGAAAAATCTATTGAGTTTTTATAGGACAAATTATTGTAAATAGAACGATTTTTTCAGTATCACCGGGTTCTGAAAATTTAAAGCACAATTCATTAGCACTTTCACTGCATTTAATATAATATCTTGCATCACTGTCAAATTCGATATTTGTTATCTGTTTTACAGGTTCTTTGCTGCAATCCCATGATGTTAACAATTCTTCTGTTTTGTTTTCAGCATCAACTTTATAAAGCTTGGCAGTTCCTTCTTTTGGAGCAATACGGTTGCGATTCATTACAGCAAAAGTTGCAGCACAGCATTTATCATTATCAGGTACAGGATCATCTTCGGGAAGGATCACCCTTTCAATATTTTCAAGTTCATCGTCAGAAATTATACGTTTGGCTTTGATAACTATATCCTGATGTTCGCCGATTTCTGATAACTTAAATACAGTTTTATTCTTCGCCTGATACTGTTCAGGCAGATATGTTATTTCAACAATGTAATCCTTATTCAGCATTTTTAAATCGTCAAATGATATTACAGGGTAATCTGATGTATTCCATGAAATTGATTTTCTGAAAGCCCCATCATCCACAGGTGAATAAAATTTCAGATCAACATTATCAATTTTTTCACCTGTTTCTTCATCTTCAACAGAAATATTAACAGAACAGCTGTTTGTTTCATCAGGAGTATCTATTATATAAGTTCCGGCATTTTTTATACTTGCAATTCCGTTTTCCATTTCCAGAGGAGTGCCGTTTCCATTGTTGTATTTTAAAGAATCATTATTAAAAGTTTCATCCATATTATCATAAAAATCAAGCAATCTTATAAAAGTTTCACTGTATGGACTTACAAAGCTGTACCCCTGATTAAGCTTTGTATAGACAGTATACTTTCCGTCAGGAAGAATTACACCGCTGGACTCATCGATCATATTATTGCAGTATCTGAAGCCATCTTCTCCGATAATTGTAACTGTTCCTCTGGTTCCATCATCAGTTATGCCGCTGAATCCAGAGTCGCCGATACGGATATACTCTTTGTTAACGTTGACATAGTTTTTGAAAGAAGAAATTAATCCGTATAGCGGCATATAATATCCGAAAATTTTAACATTATCAACATAACCATTCTGACCAAAAATTAAATCTGTAGATTCCGGATAATAATAATCTTCCGGAATATTTTCAATTTTAATTTTATAACTGATGTTATCAGAATATTCAAGCTTGTCAAATTTTCTGAAAGAACTGTCTGTTATTTCCCAGCTGTCAACCACAGTTTCTACACCGTTCAGGCATTTTACAAGCTTAGCTGTCATTCCTTCAGGAATCGCAGAGTCAGCCGTAACAACTGCAGCATTTACCTCACAAGTTTCTGAAATGTCATATGAAACTTCAGCGCCTGCACTTATATCCTTGTGCAAAGGAATATTGGTACTGAAAATGCCTGTTTCTGCAGCACACAGGCAAAAGGCAATAATAAAAGCAGTAATTTTTTTGATTTTCATAACATAAATCCCCTTACATAAATATTTGAAAGATAAAATTGATTTATCTTTTCATAAATAGCCCCTATTTTTTAACAGCTATAAACATATATCAGCAGAATACGTGTTTATAGTTTCCCAAGAGCGTGTTTGGCAGCGATCATGCCGAAAGTATAGCATTTCCCGAGTGAAAGACCTGTCTGATGGAACGGATAATCAGCACCGCCATAGAAATTTCCGCCAAGATTTCCGACGCAGTACAGCCCATTGATTGGTTTTCCGTCAGAGTTTAAAGCCTGAGCGTTTTCATTCACATTAACGCCTGACACCTCTGATGATACTCGAATATGTTTTCTTGCCCCCCAGAAAGGTGCTTTTTCAATTTTATGAAGATATTTTGACGGCTTTCCGAAGTCATCATCGCAGCCTTTTTCGCAGAGTTCGTTGTACCGGTCAATTGATTTTTTCATTTTTTCAAACGGAATATCGAGCATTTCAGCCAGTTCTTCAAGCGTATCGGCTCTGTGAAGATCAATAAGATTTTTAAAAACGCCCTTTGGATCTTCAACATATCCCGGAATGAATTTTTCCATAACCTGAGGCGGCACTTTGCCATCAATAAATTCATCATCCGGCCATGACATATAGTTGTTGTCATATATTGTACAGTACCAGCCCTTTGAACCTTCAGGATGATTTGCATCTACATTGCTGCCCTTGTACGAAGGCTGATCTCTTAATATATTTCCCATATAGACAAAACCCGTATACTCATTCGTAAAACGTTCGCCCTGCATATTAAGGTACAAAAACGGTTCTTCAAACATCAGTGCAGAGTCGAAGTCATGCATCATTTTCGTATGTCCAGTATTTTCCATCACAGCACCAGCGGATATTGCAAGAATATGTCCGTCGCCGGTTTTATGGAACTGCTTTTTGTCAAAATCTTTTATATCGGGGCACCATCTTGCAACCATAGCATCGTTGTTTGTATAGTCTCCGGATGCGAGGATAACAGCTTTAGATGCGTTGAATTTTCTATATTTTCCGTTGCTGTCTTTTCCGATAACGCCTGTCACTCTTCCGTTTTCAGTAATAAGCTGTACTGCAGGGGTAGAGTAGAAAACTTTAAGATTATCCGTAGCAGAAGAAATATTTTCCACAACATTTTTCATAGCATTTCCGACATTCAAAGGCTTTGGACCTATCCATGGAGCGAAAAAGTAACAATGATCATCACCATAGTCATATTCAGACTGTCGGTCTTTCCAGAGACCTGTAAAATCTCCGCTTGTACTTCTGAATGCGCAAAGCTGTTTTCCATCATTCAGGAGTTCACTGCTTCTTTTGTTGTCATCTACCTTGCTGCCGTCACCATATTCGGTTTCAGCTGTTAATCCCGCTCTGTTTAAGAACCACATCATTGCCTCTTCAGAATGCTCGGCATATGCTTTGAGCTGATTTGTATCTGAGCGCCAACTGCACAAGCTGTTTGTATGATGTATCCATTTTGCTATACCGCCAGGAGTAGATTTTGATTTAATAATGGCAGAGCCGCAGTTTCCCTGTGAAATTACAGTGCTCTCCTTTTGAAGCAGAGCGGTTTTTGCACCAAGTTCTGCAGCCCATCCGGCTGCCGGAACACCTGACGCTCCCGCACCTACTACAACAATGTCAAAATCAAGTTCTTCATTCGGTGTTATAACACCTGTTTCACATGATGAGCATTCGATTTCTTCCTTTGTGATATTTGTACCGGTATTATTCATTTTCCTCATCTTCCTTTTTTTAAATAATAAGGCATCACGCACAAAACACGTTTGACGACTTTGTGTGGCATTACATTAATTATATCATCATCATTATTTAACGTCAAGCCTAACAGTCCATTTTTTTGTTTAAGGGCAGAAAAATAAACTGAAAGCCGCCTGCGTTTAGAACAGGCGGCTACATCAACTATTGAAACCATTACGTGATAAATCAAAGATAAAGGCATCAATTCAATGTGAATAATTTTTAATCAGCACGTTCAGCACCTGATACCTCATCTATGTAAAAATCGGTAAGGCTGTCCGTACATTCTAAATACAGCTGGAGATTTTCGGCACCTTCAGGTATAGAATAAGCAAGATTTTCAAGAGTTATCCATTCACCGCTTGGTGCTTCGGCAAGTGCGATCTCGTCATAATTTTCACCGTCAAGGTCATATTGGAGAGTCATTTTCATAGTAACGGTTTCTCCGCTGTTTTGCATAACTTTGCCACAGAAGTGATAAGCCTCTCCTGACTTGTAAGTATCACTGCTGAGCATGATTGCAGCACCATTCCAGTAATCGGTTCTGCCGCTGACGAAAAGTGACTGTGAACCTTCGGAAAACTGCTCTTTGTCAACCGTTAACAGGGGACCGCCTCTTGTGATCCATCCCTCAACACCTGTTTCAAAAGTACTTTCAAAAAATCCTGCATCTTCAGGAGTGCCTGTACTTTCAGATTCGGCAAGTTTCTTGATAGCTTCCTCATCAACTTCAACTTCAATATCCTCAGCTTCGGAGTAAGTACCATCGATCTTTAAATCGTTCTTGTATATTTCAGCCTTGCCCTTGGACTGATAACCTTCAATATTAAGGGCGATTTCATACATTTTACCAAGTTCAAGACCGCATTTTTTCCATGCATCAAAATGTTTAGAAATGGAGATAGTGCCTTCGATCTTTGTACCGTTGGCAACAGGTTTTTCTCTGCGGACGCTCCAGTACTGATCAAACGTCTGGATATCATCGATAGAAGGCTGCTCATAGCGAGTGGTCTTATAAATATCATAAACAGCGCCGTCTACTGTAACATTGCCGATAGGGAAAGGTGCTCCCGGCGGACGCCAGGTACCCCATGATTCTACGATATAAAATTCAATAAGCGGTTCTCTTGTCCAGCCGTAAACGCACATATAGGAATTGCCGTCAGGCTGGTAATCTACACCATAATCAACAGAAACATTTCCGAGTTCCTCATATGTCATGGTACAGTCAAATTTTTGTCCACGGCGAAACAGAGCATTATTGATATTTGTCCATTCACACGAAAAGCAACCGCCGCCTGGTTCAACGTTGAATACAGTGTCTCCTTCATCCTTCCAAAGTTCATAATCATAGCCGTCAGCGGAACCTGTTATATTTTCAGTAAATACAAGTGTTTCGGCTTCAGTCTGAGTTTCCTGAACTTTACTTTCCGACGATTCAACAGAATTGTTTTTTTCTGCAGTACCGCATCCGACGCTGCTGAGCAGACATAATGAAGTAGTTATAAGAATGAGATTTTTTGCCAATGATTTTTTCATTCAATGCTTTCCTCGCTTTCTTGGAGCAGCACCGCATCAAACATATCTGACGGATTCATAAAATTGTCTCAGCGAAACATCCTTCATTTGCTTTTTGTGCAGTGCTGCTTAGTAAAAATAAAATCAGCAATAAAATACCTTTTTTATATTATCAAATAAATTTGATTAATTCAAGTAGATTTTTGCTATTACCTGCCCGATTATTGCTTTTTTCAATAATTTGAATTGATAATAAGGTAAATTACGCTCAACAGATTTAGAAGAAATCTAAAAAACTTTAATAGAAATTTTTATAATTGACATTTATTTTATTACATGATATAATACATTTTGGTAATATAATTTTTAATAAACGGAGGATTTACTAATGAACTTGAAAATTAAACGAACATTGGCGGGCGTGATGGCAATATCCGCTCTTTGCTGCACGATGCCGACATTTAACCCAATTTTTTCCGATATGTTTTCGGGACTGACAGCAGATGCATCAGCCACAGTTCTTACAGGCGAATGTGGAGATAATGCAACATATTCATTTGGCACCGAAACGGGCACACTGACGATCAGCGGAACAGGCGCTTTATTTGGCAGTGCATTTAACTCGTATGGCCCTGTATATGGGGAATTTGATTTTTCTGACATCAAAAAAGTTGTGATTGAAAAAGGCATAACTGAAATCAGCTATCGTGCTTTTGGCTATTCCTGCCCTAATATTGAACAGGTTTCAATTCCTGATACTGTTACTCTTATAGATTCAGGTGCATTTGCAGAATGCAGAGCCTTAAAATCTGTTGAAATTCCTGATTCTGTGACTAAAATAGCTGGTTCAGCCTTCTGTAAATGCTCCGCTTTATCCTCTGTAGTCATACCTGATTCTGTAAAAAAACTCGATAATTCAGCTTTTACAGGTTGTACTTCACTGACAAGTGTTAAGCTGCCAAATTCTTTGACAAGCATATCAAATTTCATTTTTTCAGGTTGTACTAAATTGACAAGTATCAACATTCCAGATTCCGTAACTGTTATTGGAAATGAAGCATTCAAAGGCTGTACTTCACTGAGCAGTATTACTATTCCAAATAATGTAACAACAATTAAAGAAAAAGCTTTTTCTAATTGTACCGCTCTGGAAAATATTATATTTCCTTCTTCTGTTACTGAAATAGAAAAATATGCTTTCAGCAACACCGCATGGCTTTCTAATCGGCAAACAGAAAATCCGCTTGTCATTGTCAACGGAATCCTGATTGACGGAAGTATATGTCAGGGAGATGTTACAATTCCGGACAATGTCACAGTAATCGCAGATTCTGCTTTCATAGATAATAACAATATTACCGGTGTTATTCTTCCTCAGTCTGTCACCACGATCAAGGATAGTGCATGGTATGGCTGTACATCACTTGAACAAATAAACATTCCGGATACAATAACAGAAATCAGCTCAAATACTTTCAAAAAATGCCAATCATTAACAAGCATTGATTTACCGGATTCTATTACTGCTATCGGCTCAAGTGCATTCTCCGGCTGTACATCACTGTCTGATATACATCTTCCTGAATCTGTCAAAGCCATTGACGAATATGCATTCTCAAATTGTAAATCTTTCACCAATATTACAATTCCTGAGTCTGTAACTTCAATTTCAAATCAAACATTTGATAATTGCAGCAATCTGACGACAATTACACTTCCAAAATCATTAAAAAATATCGGTATGTATGCTTTTAATGGCTGTACAAACCTGAAAACAGTAAAATATGCAGGCACAGATATAGAATGGCAGAATATTTCCATAAAATCAAACAATACGCCTTTAGAAGATGCAGAAAAGCAATATAACTTTACTGTTCTGCAGGCTGCTTTATTCCTGAGCGATGATGGTACTGTCGGCATTACATTCAAATGTGACAGTGACATAGAAGAATTTATTTTCGATGGTCAGAACATCACAGAAGAATTAAAGCGCAATGCTGTTGACGGCTGCTGTATAAAACAGTATTTTGTTTCAGTGAAAGACTATAGGAAAGAAGTCACACTTTCAGTTGACGGTTATACAATGAAGTGCAGCGTAGCGAAACTGCTCTCAAGATACAAGGATTCCTCTATCTGCAAAGATAATGAAAAACTGAATAATCTGATAAACTGTTTCGAGAGCTATTGTGAAGCTTCAAGTCAATATTTCTCGAACAGTAGTGTGAAAGCCCCAAAAACAGAACCAAACATCAACAATATATATGATGCCGTCTATTCCAATCAGAGTATTTCAGGGCTCAAATATTATGGTTCAAGTCTGCTTTTAAAGTCTCAGACAATCAACAGACATTATTTCAAGCTTTCAGACGGCAAAACACCTGATGACTTTACAGTATTGGTAAAGCAGAATGGCAGTACTATTAAAGATGTTTTACTGAAATCATATGATGATAATTACTGCTATCTGGAAATCAGCAACATCGGCGCAGCAAATCTTAACAAAATCTATGATATCAGCATTTCTGACGGCAATAATAGCATTGATTTTTCTTTCAGCGCACTTAGCTATTGCAACAAAGTTATCGGCGATTCAGCAGCTGATATTAACCTCGTCAACCTCTGCAAAAAAATATATCTTTATGCCGATGCTGCACAGGCATATCAGAACAGTTTATACTGATAGCAAACACTTTATAAGAAATACCGTACAGAAATGTGCGGTATTTTTTTGCCTCAGATATGACATTCAGCAAAAAATTGATTGACTTTTTATCTAAAATAAGCTATAATTTAGATATATTGTGTATTGATTTGCACAAAATTGAATAAAAGGAGAGTGTACTATGCTAAAAAGGTTACTAGCAGGTATTCTTAGTGCATCATTATGTACCTCGGCATTTACGGCAAGCAATGCCATATCGTCGGCGAATACTGCTTCATGTCCCGAAAGCAAAGAAGATTCAAAATCAGAGTATGATATCCATGCCTCCAATTCACTTGGCAGGTATATTGCGGATTATGCAAAAGAGCATGATCTGCAGATGATGTCGGATACCGAAACAAATGCTGAATATTTTGAAGTAACAGCGTTTGATTTTGAAAGAGATACAGGAAAATTTTCTGTAAGTTCATCTCAGGCAGCAAACTGTATCCTGCATTTCGATTTTTTTGATGATTCTGCAAAAACATTAGTAAAATCAGAAAAAATCACTGTTCCCGCAGGAAAATTCGTAAGTACTGACGGAACTATCGATGTAAGCGGACTTCCTGAATTTTACTTTATCAAAGCTTATCTTACTGATGAAAAAGGGTTTAGACTGAGCAAGGAGTACAGCAATAATGCATATACTCAGAAAATGCAGGAGATAGCCGAAACTGATATATATGACTTTCCTGAGGAAAATGTAGTAAACTTTGACGAAAACACTGATACGAACTTCGTTGTACTCAGTGATGATACGGTTCAGGCTGAAACTACGGAAGATACGAATAAACTGCTGTCTGCTGATTATGACAATAACGTTTTTGTATTTGAAAATGCAGATGAAATTGTTCAGAGTATGGAGTTCGGACAGTTTCTTTACATTCAGCCTGATGCAGAAAACATAATAGCATTGTCTGTTGAGGATGTTTCTACTGACGGAAATATTACAACTGTAAGCGGTAACGGCGACATAGAGGATATGTTTGCTTTTATGAAATTCGAGTCGGTGACTGAAACTGCCGAGACTACATTTGACAATTCTGAAACGGGAATAGGCTATGAGTACGTAACTGATCCTGAAACAGGGGAGACAGTCATAGCTTTCAACGAAGATGATATTGCAAAAGAGGTTTCAGAGACAGCTGAAAAGTTCGGGATAGACATCTCCGAGTCATACACTTCATCAGTAACGATAAGTGATACGGCTGTATCAGTCGGAGGTTTTTCGTTCAAGCCTTCGGTAACTCTTTCGGTTACTACATCCATAAACTTCTATTCAGGCTGGGACTATACCGAATTTGAATTTTCTATAGAAAAAACGCTTTCCGTAGCTGCAACTCTTAAGGCAAGTCTCGGAAATGATGTGAATATACCGCTTGTCCCAAGATCGGAAAACAGACTCGGTGTCATAAATATTCCAACTCAGGTACCGGGACTTGCTATCACAATAGGTCTGTATTTCGTATATGAGTTTTCAGCCGAACTTCAGGTATCACTTTCTCTGTCTGAAAAAATAGGCTTCCTGTATACGGATGATGACGGTAACACCGAATTTACGCCTATTCATACATATGAGACCGTAAGCTTCAGCTGGAAAGTAAAGGGTACTATTTTTATAGGTATCAAGCTTGAAGTTGGTCTTGCAGTAGTTGATCCGTGGGTATGTTCCGCAACGCTTACTGCAACAGTTGGCTTCAAGATAACCGGTTCGACCTCAGCAACGCTCACCTACAATCGGAACGGTCTGTCAGGAACAAGTTCTGTTATCAGCTGTCTTGATACGTCACTGAATTCCATTCATGCGTGCAGTACGTGTATTGACGGCGATGTCAACATAGTTTTCTCAATAGGTGTATCGCTTAAACTCTGCGGAAGTGACCTTAATTTTACAATAGCGGAGCTTTCGATAAAGCTTGGCGACTGGTATCTGTCATTCGGCGCTCTTGATCCTGCAGCAAGTCCTATCGATCCTGTTGTAGATACTGACAACTGGCTTTCTGAAGCTAATGAAAATTTTTTGGAGTTTGGTATTGGCGAGTGCCCGAATAAGGCTTACAGAGTCACACTGACTTATAATGTTACTGATGCGACCGAGTACAGCGATGAAGATATCGCAAACAGGAATACCGCACTGGAGCATATTTCGCTAACGGTTGACGGAGTTGATATTTCGACGATCCCTATTTCAAATCAGTATAAATTCTATTGCCGTGACGGTCAGCACAGAGCCGTATTAAAAGTTGGTTCGCATAGTTTTGTACAGACTTTTACTGTTCATGGCTCTGCAAAAAGTGTTACTATCACAGGCAGAATAAATGATGACGGCACACAGGGAAATACTCCTGATCCGAGTGCGGACAATACTTCTGACGAACCTGTTGTTACTACACAGGCAACACTTGCACCGGTTGATCCTGTAACTACCGGCGAGAAAAAGAGCAGAGCACCAAAGGCACTTGAAACAGTACAGCTTGGCGAGCACATCACAGGTACGATATACTCAAACGGTTATATGTATATCTTCGGCTACGGTGATATGTATGATTTCAGAAATGCTGCATTCAGCCATGGCAATGTTGTAACGCAGATAATGTTTGAGAACAGGGATACTGAAAAAGGTCTGGTAATTACAAGTATCGGAGCTAATGTTTTCAGTGGATTTACAAATCTTGATTCTTCATCATGCAGCCGTGATGTCAAGCCTGTTGACAACGTATTTGTAATGCCTGAAACTGTTACAGCAATAGGCGCATATGCATTCAACGGATGCAGTTCGCTGAAGGATATAAGACTTCACAGCGGTATTGTTACTATTGGTGAAGGTGCGTTCAGAGGCTGTACATCACTGACACATTTAGTTGTTCCTGACTCAGTAACTCAGATGGGCAAACTTATGTTCAACGGATGTACTTCACTTAAAACTCTGCAGATACCGTTTGCAGCAGACAAAATAAGCTGTACGGAAGCCGAAGGAGCGGTAGATCAATATGACTCTGTTGCTGATCTTTTCATTGTCATTTCATGGAGCTGGGACAATGGAGGAATGGATTTCTCGGACTATGCAATTTCAGAGATCACTGTTACAGGCGGCGATAAAATACCTGATTATGCCTTCTCGCATATGACCACACTGAAAAAGATAGACCTTAGCAGATCAGGTGTCAGAAATATCGGAAACTATGCTTTCTATAACTGTAATTCACTTTCGGAAGTTATAATTTCTGATACTGTAACTGCTATAGGAAATTATGCATACTACTCAACTAAAGTAACAAAACTTCCTGACAACAAAAAAATCAGAAGTATAGGCAATTATTCATTCTCAGGCTGTGAAATGCTTGATATCGAAACAATTCCTTCATCATACAAAGAACTTGGCGACTGTGCGCTCCAGAACTGCAAGAGCATAAAGAAAATTGTGATTCCGCCGACAGTTGAAAGCATAGGTCATCAGATATTCAATGGCTGTACATCACTTTCTGACCTGACGCTCCCATATGCATCAAGAAATGAGATCTCAACTTATTCAACAGCAGATTTGAATCAATATTTATCTGTTGCTGATATGTTCATGAACATTTCATGGAGCTGGGACAATAAAGGTATGGATTTCGAGCCGTATTCAATAACAAAAATCAAGATAACAGGCGGTGGAATGATACCTACGAATGCATTTTCATCAATGACAACACTGAAAGAAGTTGACCTCAGCGATACACAGATAAGTTCGATCGGAAGCTATGCATTCAGCGACTGTACTGCGCTTGAAAATGTTATTCTTCCTGAAAGTCTGGACAGTATCGATACGTGTGCATTCCTTAACTGTAAATCTATAAAAGAATTTGATCTCAATGACGGACTAGATCATATCGGATCATATGCTTTTGGTAACTGTACAGGCATAACATCTCTTATAATTCCTGAATCTGTTACAACAATGGACGATCGTATGCTTAACGGCTGTACATCGCTTGAAACTCTGCAAATTCCGTATGCTGCCACTGAAAAAGCAGTAGCCTGCAATAAAAAAGACTGCGATCAATATGACTCTGTAGCTGATCTTTTCATGTGTATTTCATGGAGCTGGGACAATTCAGGAATGGATTTTTCAGACTATGCTATCTCAAAGATCATTGTGACCGGCGGCAATAAAGTTCCTGCATATGCATTTGCAAGCATGAAAACACTGAAAGAAGTCGACCTCAGCGGTTCGGCAACCGAACAGATAGGGGATTATGCATTCTGGAACTGCTCGTCACTTGCGGATATAAAGATATCAGACAAGACAGAAAGCATAGGTGCTTATGCATATTACGGCACACCTGTGACCGCACTTCCTGACAGCGGAAAAATAAGATCAGTCGGAAACTATGCGTTTGCAGAATGTCAGAAACTGACTGATTTCACTATCCCTGAATCATATGAAATTCTCGGAGAAGGCGCATTTGCCAACTGCAAGGGCATAAAGAAGATTGTCATTCCGAAAAATGTTACAACAATGGGAACACTGCTTTTCAATGGCTGTACCTCGCTTGCCGAACTTACACTGCCATATGCCGCAACAAATTTTGCCTGTGCAAAATCGGGCGGCAGTGTAGATCAGTATATGTCAGTTTCCGATCTGTTTATGAGCTATGCATGGAGCTGGGATAATGCAGGTCTTGATTATTCACCATATGCCATAAGCAAAATTACAATTACAGGCGGAGATATCATACCTCAGTATGCATTTTCAGGCATGACAACGCTGAAGGAGATTGATCTGTGCAATACAAAAGCAACGATCTTAGGTTCATATTCTTTCAATGGCTGTACGTCACTTGAAAAAATTGCAATTCCGTCGTCACTCATATATATCAACAGCTGCGCATTTTCAGGCTGCACTGCATTGAAGAATATCAAACTCAATGACGGTCTGCGTGAGATAGGTGAGTATGCTTTCCATAACTGTACGGGACTGCGTTCACTGGTTATTCCTGACAGTGTGAATACTATGAGCCAATATATGCTGAAAGGCTGTGTTCTGCTGGAAACTCTGCAAATACCTTTTGCCGCAATCAGAAGAAGCTGTACTGACCTTGAAGGTACGGTAGATGAGTATTGTTCGGTTTCAGATATGTTTGATTCTACCGGATGGAACTGGGAAAACACATCTATTGACTATTCAGGATATGCAATTTCAAAAATAATCGTTACAGGCGGAGAAAAGATACCTGATTATGCTTTCTCAGGTCTGACACCTCTGCGTGAAGTTGATCTGTATGATTCGGGCATTGAATATATCGGCAAATATGCATTCAACGGATGCACAGGACTCAGTGCAGTTGAAATTCCGAAGGGTACAGCGAATGTCAGTGAAAATGCGTTCAGAAATATTTCTGCCGATGTATATTTCTATGATAAAGCCTGCAAAATTGCCGATAATTCATTCAATCAGGACTACAGCGGCACAATTTATGGTTATGCAAATTCAACAGCCAAGACATTTGCTGACAAAGGGAACTATAAATTTGTTCCGTTTGACGGCGAGGTAATTATAGGTCCAAAGAATATTTCGATGGCTGTAGGCGATACTTATGAGATAAAGTCTGATTATTCTGTTCTTGAATATGTATCTTCAGATGAGAAAACTGCAATTGTTGACAAGGACGGATTTATCAGCGCAGTAGCATCAGGCAAATCCGTCATCAAGGCTACGGCTTCTAACGGCGACTCATGTACAATGAACGTCAATGTAAGAGTACCGGCTACTACTACAACGACAACTACAACAACCAAGCCGATAACATCAACTACAACTTCAAAGGCTACAACGACAAAGCCGATAACATCGACTACAACTTCAAAGATTACTACAACAACTAAGCCGATAACATCAACTACAACTTCAAAGGCTACTACAACG